>NZ_JBRIIQ010000111.1:0-12921 GCF_052976905.1 Glaciimonas sp. GG7
CATCAACTTAGCCGCTGACAGCACCAAAAAAGTAATCACAAACAAAATCAGACCGAGGGCGAACAAGGCTGAGACATGCAAGGTTGAAGACGCTTCGGCAATCTCGTTGGCCAGCGTCGATGCAATACTGTTACCGGCACCGAACAGGGACCATGACAAACGATGTGAGTTACCGATCACAAACGTCACCGCCATGGTCTCACCCAAGGCCCGACCGAGGCCCAGCATGACACCGCCGACTACGCCGGTTTTGGCATACGGCAGCACCACTTTACGCACCACTTCCCAGCGTGTGCAACCGAGGCCGTAAGCGGACTCTTTTAAAACTGCAGGGACGACTTCAAAGACATCGCGCATAACGGAGGCGATAAAGGGAATGATCATGATTGCTAATATCAATCCGGCAGTCAAAATACCGATCCCCATACGTGGACCGGAAAATAAAATTCCGATTCCCGGAATCTGGCCCAAGGTATCGGCCAGCAAAGGTTGAACATATTCGGCAAACAGGGGCGCAAAAACAAACAGGCCCCAGATACCGTAAATAATACTGGGCACGCCGGCCAGTAGTTCGACTGCGGTGCCTAAGGGCTGGCGCAGTTTTGACGGGCAAATTTCAGTCAAAAATAACGCTATGCCAAAACTGATGGGAAACGCAATCACGAGCGCGATCAACGACGTCACCAGCGTGCCGACAATGGCGATCATCGCGCCGTATTGATCATTCACCGGGTCCCACTCAACCCGGGTGATAAAGGACAGTCCGAATTCGTGAAATACCGGCCATGCGCCGATTGCCAGCGAGACGATAATCCCCAGCAAGACAAACAACACGATGAGTGAAAACGCCAGCGTGATTTTATGAAAGAAGAAATCCTGGATACGCTGTTTGCGCATCGTGGCGAGCAGTGCTTGCTGCGATAAGCCAGCATCTACAATGCTTTGATCGCTTTGGTCGCTGTGGGATTGAAGTGATATTGGTTGTGCCATAACGGGAATGTGTGCACTCATTAGTAGCTATTATCCGATGCAGTGTGCTGTTTTTTACGCTGACAACCAGCGGTCATGTTAAACATGGTGACAGGCAAGCCCTCTAAAATGAGGGCCTGCCTGTTATTTCTTAGACTTAGTTTATGACGCCTGTTGATGACGTCAACTTAACTTTTTGCCAATCACATTACCAGACTGGCTTGCCAGCTGTATCTTTTACTTCTGTTTTCCAGGCCTCAGTCACCAGTTTGACGACCGACGCAGGAATAGCGACGTAGTCCAGTTCAGTTGCCGCTGCACCACCATTTTTGTAAGCCCAGTCAAAGAACTTCAGGACTTCTTTACCCTTGGCGGCATCAGCTTGTGACTTGTGCATCAAGATGAAAGAAGCGCTGGTGATAGGCCAGCTGTTTTTACCGGCAGCATCAGTGAAGTCAACCGCAAAGCCCGGCGTTTTGGCCCAGTCGGCTCCTGCTGCTGCGGCCTTGAAAGTCTCGTCATCTGGCTGTACAAAACCGCCGTCACGATTCTTCAATTGGGTATGTTGAAGTTTGTTCTTTTTAGCGTAAGCGTATTCAACGTATCCAATCGATCCTTTGATTTTCTGCACATTGGCAGCGACGCCTTCGTTACCTTTGCCACCGACACCGACCGGCCATTTAACCGATGTACCTGCGCCAACGTCGGTTTTGAAGCCGGGGCTGGTTTTTGACAAATAACTAGTGAACACGAACGATGTACCTGAACCATCAGCACGGTAGACGACCGTAATATCGGTTGCTGGTAATTTGACGCCAGGGTTCAAGGCTGCGATTTCTGGCGCATTCCATTTTGCGACTTTGCCCAGATAGATATCAGCCAGTACCGCGCCGGTCAGTTTTAATTGACCCGGTGCAATCCCTTCCAGATTCACAACCGGCACCACGCCGCCCATGATGGCAGGGAATTGCATCAGGCTGTCAGCGGCTAAGTCTTCTGCCTTCAACGGCATGTCGGACGCGCCGAAATCGACAGTCTTGGCTTTAATTTGTTTGATACCGCCGCCCGAACCGATCGATTGATAATTCAGGCTGTTACCCGTTGCTGCTTTGTAAGACTCCGCCCATTTTGCGTAAATAGGATAAGGAAACGATGCCCCAGCTCCGGTGATTTCCGCTGCCATCACCGATGAAACTGAGAATGTTGCACCCAACACTAAGACGATGGATGTAAAAAGTGGTTTAAGACGCATGCGTTACTCCCTTGTTTACTTGAATTTACGATAATCACTGAATTGAATTTAAAAGCTGTAAAAGCCTCTCAGAGAGTGTCGTGAACTGCACTATATTTGTTCACTACACAACATCCGCTAAGACAGGCCGAACTCTAACGAACATTTATGACATGTTTGTGACAGCCCACGCAGCGCAACATAATGCACAAATACATCGCCTAATAATGGCAAATGACTTCCGTTTTGATCATCAAAATGTCATATTGGCTACATATACTCCCTGCAAAATTATTTCCATTCATCGTCAGATTATGAATATAAGAGCCAGGACAGACGTCATTGTCAGCACAGCAGGCCCCATCGTCACGATGGCAAATATCGGCAGTAATCCCGCCTATCTGAATCGCGAACTGTCGCTGCTGGCGTTTAACCGACGGGTACTGGCACAAGCTGAGCTGCGCCACATCCCACTCCTCGAGCGTCTGCGCTATCTCTGTATCGTCAGCAACAATCTGGATGAGTTTTTTGAAGTGCGCATCGCCAGTCTGCTGGCAAGTAGTCATATCGATGGCAGTACCGGGCCCAGCCCTGGCGATATCGCCGATCCGCCAGCGCTGACAGAAGCGCTCAAGCTCACCAGTACCGAATGCCACGACATTGTTGCGCACCAATATGCGATTCTGAATAAGGATGTGTTACCGCAACTATCGGCAAATGGCGTCCATTTATTACGTCAAAAAGACCGCAATGAGGCCCAGCGCGCATGGGTGAAATCCTATTTCGAACGAGAAATCCGTCCCCTGCTCACGCCCATCGGTTTAGACCCGGCCCATCCGTTTCCGCAAGTACTTAACAAAAGTTTAAATTTCATTGTTGAAATGGCAGGCAAAGACGCTTTCGGGCGCGAAACCACGATTGCCATTCTCAAAGCCCCGCGCGTATTGCCACGCGTCATTCGATTACCCGATGAGGTTTCACCAAATGGGATGTCGTTCTGCCTGTTGTCCTCCATCATTCACGCGCATATTGGCGATCTGTTTAGCGGACGCCAGATCCTGTCGTATTCGCAATTTCGGGTCACACGCAATAGCGAGTTGTGGGTCGATGAAGAAGAAGTAAAAAATCTGCGCCAGGCATTAAAAAGCGAATTGCAAAGTCGACAGTTCGGTGTAGCGGTACGGTTGGAAGTGGCGCAAAACTGCCCACCGCATTTGTCGCAGTTTTTACTCAATCAATTTGCCATCGCCCCGAATCGCCTGTACGCCGTCAACGGTCCGGTCAATCTGTTCAGATTGTCCGAAATGATTGACCAGATCACGCTACCCGGTCTGCGTTTTGCACCCTTTACACCGGGTCACCCGCCCTATCTATTGTCGGATGACATTTTTACGCTGCTCAAGAAAAAAGATATCTTGCTGCACCATCCGTTTCAGTCGTTCGACCCGGTCATCGAATTTATCCGTAGTGCGGCAAATGATCCCTTAGTTGTCGCTATCCGGCAGACGATTTACCGGGCTGGAATGAATTCGGCCCTCATTGAGTCCTTAATTCTGGCCGCACAACTCGGCAAGGAAGTCACTGTCGTCGTCGAATTAATGGCGCGTTTTGATGAAGAGGCCAATATTAATTGGGCCGACCGGTTGGAGCGCGCAGGCGCACATGTGGTCTACGGGGTGGTGGGACTTAAAACGCACGCCAAACTCGCGCTGGTGATCCGCCGCGAGTCAGTGACTGCGGCCAAGGATGGCGCAGCAGAACTATGCTTTTACGCCCACTTGGGTACCGGCAACTATCATCCCAACACCACCAAGCTATACACCGATTTCGGGCTACTCACCGCCAATCAAAAACTGGCAATGGAGGTCAACGAAGTCTTCATTCACCTGACCAGCCTGACCAAGCCGAAAAAGATGGATTATTTATGGCTCGCCCCCTTTGCATTGCAAAAAGAGTTGATTCGGGCGATACGCAATGAGGCTGAGATCGCCCGTCAGGGACGGCCAGCGCGGATCGTCGCCAAGATGAACGCGCTGCTCGACGAATCGGTGATTAAAGCGCTGTACGCAGCCTCCAACGATGGCGTCAAGATCGAGCTCATTATTCGCGGGGCTTGCGCCTTACGTCCGGGCGTGCCGGGACTATCAGCCAACATTACGGTGCGTTCGATCATCGGGCGCTTTCTTGAACATACGCGGATTTATTACTTTCGTAATAATTTACAGCACGATGTCTGGCTCGCCAGCGCCGACTGGATGAATCGCAATCTTTTCCGACGTGTCGAAGTCGCCTTTCCGGTAGTGGACAAGGCGCTCAAAAAACGTGTCATCAGCGAAGGTTTGACGCCCTATCTGAAAGACAACACCAATGCATGGGAACTGTCGTCAGACGGTAATTGGCACAAATGTACACCGGGACCACGACGGGCAGCGTTTAGTGCACAGCAGTATTTAATGGGTCTGTTAGGAACATCGTCAGAATCCAGTTAATCCGAAAAAGTCTCATTTATTGAAAGAAAAGTAATATGGATCTCATTCTGTGGCGACACGCAGAGGCCGAAATTGTAGCGCCAGGTCAAGCCGATGAAGGCCGCGCGTTGACCGCTAAAGGTCACAAACAGGCATGGAAAATGGCGGAGTGGCTCGATAGCAACTTACCCAACAGCTGCAAAATACTTTGCAGCCCTGCCAGACGCACGATCCAAACAGCCGAAGCCTTAGGCCGCAAGTTCAAAATCCACGCCGATCTCGGTCCAAGTTGTACGCCAGAACAGCTATTGGCAGCAGCGCACTGGCCGGATGCACGCGAACCGATGCTCATCATCGGTCATCAACCGACCTTGGGTCAGGTGGCCGCGAGGCTGATTGCCGGAGAGCAAAAAGAATGGCCTATTCGAAAAGGAAGCGCGTGGTGGATAACGCAGCGCACCCGTGGCGATGTGACGACGACTTATTTAAAGGCGGTGATGTCGACGGATTTGCTGAAGTAATACTGAAGTAGTGAACGACCTGCGGGGGTCATGCCTGGTCGGCAAGTTAGAATAATTTCACAAAATTGTTGCGCAATTTGTGAATGAGTAATAAACATACGTTTGACTTAAGAAAGTTCTTAAACAACTCGTGTTAAGACAAATCAAAGACAATAATTAAAAATATAAAATAAGTTAAAATACCAGCCTTGCTGCAACGCAGCATAGTCGCTTCCACCTTCTCAGCACAGATTCATCTAAGAGGTTTGTATGCTCTATCACATGCACGAATTCAGCCGTTCTTTACTCACGCCTCTGGTGCAATTTGCAGAGACAAGCGCCAAACTGTTTACGAATCCCGTCTCGCCACTGGCCCACGCGCCTTTCGCTCAGCGCATCGCCGCCGGTTACGAACTGATTTATCGGATCGGCAAAGATTATGAAAAACCGAATTTCGACATTACCAGCACTGTCATTCACGACAAAACAGTCGACATCATTGAAGAAGTAGCGGTAACAAAACCGTTCTGCCGTTTGCTACATTTCAAAAAGAATCTCAGCGATAAAGCGTTCGCGGCGCTAAAACAGCCAACAGTACTGCTAGCGGCACCACTTTCTGGCCATCACTCCACTCTGCTGCGCGATACCGTTACCGTGCTGCTACCTGACCATGATGTCTACATCACCGACTGGACCGACGCCCGCATGGTGCCCGAGACTGAAGGGGCGTTCCATTTACACGATTACATCTACTACATCCAGGACTTCATCCGTCTGCTTGGGCCGAATCTGCACGTCATTTCGGTATGTCAGCCGACCGTACCGGTGTTGGCCGCCATTTCGCTCATGGCGTCCGACAACGATCCAAAACTGCCTAAGAGCATGACCATGATGGGTGGCCCGATTGATGCACGGATTTCACCCACCGACGTCAACGATCTTGCCACTAAAAAGCCGTTTAGCTGGTTTGAAAACACCGTCATCTATACCGTCCCATCAAACTATCCCGGTGCAGGTCGCAGGGTCTATCCCGGCTTTTTGCAACATGCTGGATTTGTATCAATGAATCCGAATCGTCACGCCCAAAGTCATTGGGATTTTTACATGCACTTGCGTGAAGGCGATAACGAGTCAGCTGAAAACCATCGCAAGTTTTACGATGAATACAATGCCGTCTTAGATATGCCAGTTGACTACTATCTGGAAACTATCAAAACCGTATTTCAGGATTTCAGTCTGCCGCTGGGTACGTGGGAAATAGGCGGCAAGCTAGTCAAGCCGCAAGATATCAAAAACGTCGCACTCTTCACCATCGAAGGTGAGCTCGATGACATTTCCGGCCCGGGCCAGACTAAAGTTGCACATGATTTATGCGCCTCTATTCCAGAAGATAAAAAGCAGCATTTCACTGCTGAAAAGTGTGGGCATTACGGGATTTTCTCCGGACGTCGCTGGCGTGAATTGATTGCGCCGAAGATTACGGCGTTTATTAAGGCAAACGCTTAGACTTGTTGTCTATTCCGCCTAAAAGCCACTCTTTCCAACAGAGTGGCTTTTTCCCTTTGGTGCACCGTTGATTTACACCGATAATAGTCATTTATGTTGTTGCCAACTGCTGTGTCCAATCAAAATCTCCCCTCTCTTGCCGACCGTATTGAAGCGCTGCTACCGCAAACTCAATGCACCAAATGTGGTTATTCAGGCTGCCGCCCCTACGCCGAGGCTATCGCCGACGGTAGCGCCCGGATCAATCAATGTCCGCCCGGCGGCCAGCAAGGCATCGTCCGGCTAGCGCAACTATTAGATGTACCGGTCATTCCCCTTAATCCCGTCAATGGTGCCGAGCGCCCACGTCCGCGTGCGGTCATCGATGAGGCTGCCTGCATTGGATGCACTTTATGTATCCAGGCCTGCCCGGTCGACGCCATCCTCGGTGCGGCCAAGCAAATGCATACCGTTATCGCCGATTTATGCACCGGCTGCGATCTATGTGTTGCGCCCTGCCCGGTCGATTGCATCAGCATGGTCAATGTCACCGAGTCCACAACCGGTTGGGATGCATGGACCCAACAACAAGCCGACGATGCGCGCCAACGGCATGATCTGAGAGCTGCGCGCTTAATCCGGGAAAAGCGCGAAAATGATGACCGTCTGGCCGCCAAGGCCGCAGAAAAATTAAAAGTCATTGCCACAGAAAGCGCCGCCAGTCCGGAACAGAAAGTCGAACAAGACCGCAAAAAGGCCATCATTCAAGCCGCCATCGAACGAGCACGCCTTAAAAAAGAACAGCAAACAGAACAAGACCTGCGTGCCACGCAAACCAAGGACACGCTATGAATGCAGAAAAACGTCTGGAAATATTTACCCGTTTCCGCACAGCGATGCCACACCCGACAACCGAGTTGGCCTACACCACGCCATTTGAATTACTGATTGCGGTCCTGCTCTCAGCCCAAGCCACCGATGTTGGCGTCAACAAAGCCACGCGCAAGTTATATCCGGTCGCCAATACGCCCGAAAAAATCTTCGCTCTCGGCGTAGACGGCCTGATCCCTTACATCCAGACCATTGGCCTGTTTCGTACCAAAGCCAAAAACACCATCGAAACCTGCCGTCTACTCATCACGCTGCACAAGGGAGAAGTCCCGCGTACCCGTGAGGAGTTAGAAGCATTACCCGGAGTCGGGCGCAAGACCGCCAACGTCGTGCTTAACACCGCATTCGGCGTACCCACCATCGCGGTAGACACGCATATTTTCCGCGTCTCCAACCGGACCGGCATTGCCCCCGGCAAAGACGTCGTTGTGGTCGAAACTAAACTGATGAAATTCGTCCCGAAAGAATTTCAACAAGATGCGCATCACTGGTTGATACTGCATGGTCGCTACACCTGCATCGCCCGCAAGCCGCTGTGCTGGAACTGCACTATCGCCGACCTGTGCGAATACAAAACTAAAACGCCACTCCCGGAAAAAGGTATTTAATCCCCATGCATACGCCCCATACCGAACACCATTTCGAAGCCAGCGACACCGTCCGCGATGTCGTCATCGGCATGGCCGATGGCCTCACAGTCCCATTTGCACTCGCCGCAGGGATCAGCGGCGCAGCGGTTGCGATCAACATCATCGTCACCGCTGGAGTCGCAGAAATAGCCGCCGGTTCCATCGCCATGGGTTTAGGGGGCTATCTGGCCGCACGCACTCAACGTCAGCATTATTTCGCCGAGCGCGATCGCGAAGAGCAGGAAATTTTGACGGTGCCACATCGGGAACGCAAAGAAGTCATCGATATCATGGCCCAATATGGCGTCACCAAACAGGAATGCGAACCGATGCTGGCCGGTCTGGAACGCACCCCACTGGCATGGCGCGATTTCATGATGCGCTTCGAACTCGGACTGGAAGAACCGCATCCGGCCGCTGCCAGAAAAAGCGCACTCACCATCGCCCTCTCGTATCTGGTCGGCGGCATGATTCCGCTCTCCCCTTATATATTTCTAAAAACCACCGAAAGCGCGCTCATGCTATCGACCGTGGTGACACTGCTGGCGCTATATATATTCGGCTATCTGAAAGGCAGTATCACCGGCACTGGCGGGTTGAAATCGGGCTTGCAGACTTTGCTGGTGGGCAGTCTGGCCGCTGCGGCGGCTTTTGGTATTGCCAGGCTCATTAGCTAGGCGTCAATGCGTGGTTTACCTGGAAGCCGGAGACAACTTCGCAACCCACGGCACGACTAAGGCCGCAAGTACTGCGATGGCACCCGAAACGTAACCGACATTACCGACACCCCAAGCGGAGATACTCAGGCCACCAAGCACTGCGCCCAAAGCAATCCCGCCGTTTGCAGCAGAAACATTGATCGTACCGGCTAATGCCTGCGCTCCGGATGCCGCCTTCATCACGCGGATCTGGCAAATTGGATACAAGGCGGTGTTAGCGATACCCCATATACCCAGTGCGATGGCAAAACTGATACCTATACCGGCAAACGCCGTGCTAGCGACCATACCCAGAGCGAGCACGACACTGAAAATCGCCGTCGTCGCGAGCGGCTTCTTGTCCGCCCACTGGCCGCCAAGCCAGTTTCCAAACAGGCCGACCGCACCGAAGCCCATTAGCCACCAGCCCACCAGCCCCGATGCGATACCGGCGGATTTCTCCAGCATTTCAGCCAGATAGGTGTAGCCCGTAAACATCGCAGTGAAGACCAGAATTGACAAGACCACATTGGCGACGAAGAACCGGCTTTTGAGGATCTTCGCCTGATCAGCCATACGCACAGACTTATCTCCGTGCACGTTGGGCATGATGAAATACATCAGAATCGCAATCACCAACGACAATCCCGCCAGCAGCGCAAACGCGCCACGCCAGCCAATCGCATCAGATGCAAGTGTGCCGAGAGGAATACCAAACAACATCGCCGCAGAGATGCCAAGGTACACCTGAGACACCGCCCGGCCGCCCTTACCGGGACCAGCGATCTGACTTGCCGTTTCGCTAGCCGTCCCCCAAAACACCGGAAGCGCCAGAGCTGGCAGCAAACGCGCCACAGCCAGCACCCAAAAATGCGAAGCAACAGCAGCCAAGCCATTGGAGGCGGCGAACAACACCAGGATCGCAATAAATAGTCGTTTGCGATCCATATTGGCAAGCCAGGCCGTCAAGAACGGTCCACAGAGCATGACGACCACCGCGAACAGGGTCACCAATTGGCCTGCCCTCGCCACAGAGATGGACAGGTCTCTTGCCAGTGCAGGTAAGAGACCGACAATAAGGAATTCCGTAGTAACGATAACGAACGCAGCGATGGCAAGAATCGCAATGGAAGCCGAACTTCCTTTGGCTGACGTAGCGTGCGGCCCGAGACCAAGTTCCACAGGGTTGACAGCAGACATTGCATTTCTCCAAAATAAGTTAGCGCTCATCATATAGAGAAATACGATTCTTATTAGGACGTACGCAAAACCATCCCAGCAAGTCTGACCTTTGATGCCAGTACGATCGGTGTCGTAGAGAATTCGAACTGCATGCAGTTCGCCTGTGCAACGGATTGTACCTACCAGCACAACTGCGTCCTGCAAGGACGGTTAGGCGGGCGTAACGCCACTGGGGCAGTTTGCGTAAGTTCTACTAATATTGGATAACCACAATCCTGAACGTCTACGACACTCCCCCCGCATCAGCCAGTCGCCCACGATACAGACCAACCACCAGATCCGTATTGCTAACGATGCCGACCAGTCGCCGTTCATCGTTGACAATCGGAATATGGTGCAGGCCGTATTCCGACATTAAAGGCACCAATTCGACGATATGCATACTGTCCTTGGCAGTACGTACGGTCTTGGTCATGATTTGCCCGACCACTTCCGGTTTCTCAGAATGACTGCGCAGAACCGGACGCAGGAACTGGCGTAATTTGGAATCGAAATTATCGTAAGCGTCGAGCTCGGCGTGACGCATAAAATCGAGCAATGTGACGATGCCAATGACCCGTCTGGCGCGGTCCAGCACCGGCAGTGCTTTGATATTGTGTTGATGCAGCAGTTGCCATGCCTGTTGCAAGTCGGTGCCAAACTCCACCGTCATCACATCGCGCGACATAATGTCGGCGCAAGAAATTTCACCCAAACGTCGTCGATACGCCTGCATTTCTGTTTGCAGCAGCAGCGTCTCCAGATCATCACGGCTGACATCGAGAACTTCGTTGTAATTTTTAAGCACCACATCCAGATCAGCAGGCGTGAATCCCAGTCGATCACTTGGCGCCTGGTCTTGCGTACGATGGGTATTGTTATTTGCCTGCCGCGCCGAATGCGGATAGCGATGACGGGTAAGGTTATTAAAAAGCAAGGCTACCGCCAACAGCAGCAAAGAATTGATACCGATAGGTGCGAGCAAAAAACGATAGCCTTCCGCGTGAATGATCGGGCCGCCAAGAACCGCAGTGATCGCAACAGCCCCGCTTGGCGGATGCAAACAACGCAATGCGAGCATGGCACCGATAGCAATCGCAACGGCTAACGCAGCTGCCAGAATCGGATCATCTATCAACATGGCGCAAGTAACGCCCACGGCAGCCGACACCAGATTGCCGCCAATGATGGACCACGGCTGTGCCAGCGGACTGGCCGGCAATGCAAACAACAACACAGCAGAGGCCCCCATTGGGGCGACCAGCATTGGCAACGGTGCGGATGCGCCCAGCGTCCAACGGGTTACCAGACCGGTGAGCAAAATTCCTATCATGGCACCGCAACAAGCTCGCAGGCGCTCCAGCTGACTGACCGGCACAGGACCCGGCACAAAGCCTTCTAACCAACGCATGACGACTTTCACAATTGCCTCTTTTACGATTTAAAAGGACGTAAGTTTACTCCGATCGGTTGTTATGCAGAACCTCTCATTGTGGTGCGCAATAGCGGATCCCGAGCACAAAACCGCTACATTCAACGGTACTGGGTATGATTTTTAATGTACGTACAAAATACATCTTGATTAATCAATTAGCCGTACGTACAATTAATCGAATGGAGATAACATTTAACATCCTGAAACGCAACAAAACCCTCGAAGAGCGCGGCCTTGATTTTGCCGACTGTGGTGATGTGTTTAAAGGTAAACATCTCACTGTAGAAGACACCTGAGCAGACTATCCGGAGCCACGCTTCCAAACGATGGGATGGCTCAAAGAAAGAATCGTCATGGTCGTATGGACTCCTGGCGACAAAGGTCGTCGCATTATTTCAATGAGGAAAGCAAATGAACGCAAAATTACCACAATCCGCAACGGTCTGGACTGATCCCGACGACGCGCCCGAAATCACTGATGAATGGGTTGCGCAAGCCGATTTATATCAAGGGAAAAAACTAATTCGCCGTGGTCGCCCCTTAGCCGAAGTGACCAAGGAAAGCGTCACTATTCGCATGACGCCAACGACGGTTGATCGGTTTCGTGCTACCGGCAAAGGTTGGCAAACGCGCATGGATGCGGCGCTTGTCGACTGGCTTAAAGAACACTCACCGGAAGAAATCAATATTTGAGTTCTTAGTCGTACTTACAGATGCAAAAAAGCCACTCGATAACCATCCGGTGGCTTTTTTATATTCGCAAGCAACAAGCAGAAAACTAAGCCGGCAATCCCAACATAGCCCGCGCTTCCGCTGGCGTCGCAGGCCGCGCATTAAATTGTGCGCAGCGCTCAACCGCAATTCCAACCAACTCAGCATTACTGCTGGCAAGCCGGTCTTGATTAATCCGGATATTGTCTTCCAGCCCGGTACGCACAGCGTCGCCATTGCGTTGCAATACCCAGTCGATCACGTCGGTTTGGAAGCGCCCGATTCCGGCAGCGGTCCAGGTGGCTTTGGGCAGTACGCGTTTGAGTTCGGCGAGCATGATGTCGAGCAAATGTTCTTCTACCGGCATCGCGTTTTTAATACCCATGACGAACTGTACGTGCGGATGGTCGCTTAACAAGCCCCTCTCGACTAAGCGTTTGGTGCCGTAGATGTGTGACAGGTCGAAAATTTCGATTTCCGGCACGACCGCATTTTGTTGCATACGGGTCGCCAATTCGATGACCAATGCGGGGGCATTTTCGTAGACCATCGTTGGAAAGTTGACCGAGCCGGTCGCCAATGACGCCATGTCCGGCTTGAGCGTGAGCGGATTGCCGCGTGCACTTTGATCATCGATTCGTGCTCGATGAACCGGGCGCTTAGAGAAGCTATCACCGACTGCC
>NZ_JBRIIQ010000112.1:0-12505 GCF_052976905.1 Glaciimonas sp. GG7
AGCTTCTCTAAGCGCCCTCATCGAGCACGAATCGATATTCAATGCTTTTTGTCTGGGCAAAGGCGGGAAATCGGCATCTCCCGCCAGCAATTTTCCATCCCCACTGCGTACCACCAGATAAATGGCGTCAAAATGATCGACCCGCAAAACCTGCTCGGCCTGCTGGGATAAGTGAATTTCAACTTGCCCGTCTTTCTCCTGCAAGCGCGGCACCATCGCCCAGCCCGCATCGGCCAGACTCTGATCAAAGGCGATTTGCGCGGGAATCCAGGCCAGCCAGTAACTCATACCGGCGCCGATCAGGTTGACCAGCAGCAACGGCACGATTAACCACATGAGAAGCTTGATGCGGATGCTATTCATTTGTTTGATTCATCGTGGTCAATTTTTTCTAGCATGTAACCAAAGCCGCGAATAGTGCGAATCTCGATACCTGCCTCCGCAATTTTCAGACGAATGCGGGAGATATAGACCTCGACCGCATTGAGCGTCAATTCCGCCCCCCAAGGCAAAATAGCGTCAATGATTTGCTGGCGCGAGACCACGCGGGAGGCTTGTTGCAACAAATATTCGAGCACCGCCCATTCGCGTACCGACAAGTCGATCGTCTTGCCATGTATTTTTGCCCGACGCGATGAGGTGTTTAAGGACAATCCGCCGAGATGCATCTCCAGCGGCTGTGGCGCGCTACGACGCAATAAGGCGCGTACCCGTGCCACCAGTTCCTGCGTGGCAAAAGGCTTGACCAGATAATCGTCAGCGCCAATCTCCAGACCGTAGACGCGATCCTGCACGGAGTCGCGAGCGGTCAATAACAGAACAGGAATATTGCTGCCGCGCGCACGCAGGCGGCGCACGACTTCAAAACCGTCGATACCGGGCAAGCCGATGTCAAGCACGACCACTGAAATCTCGGTGCGCTGTAGCAGCGCGTCTGCATCGTTGCCGTTTTGCACCACGTCAACCACCATGCCGTGGCTTTTAAAGATGCGCAAAATACCGTCTGCGAGCACCGAATCATCTTCTACGAGAAGAATATGCATAGTCTTAATTCTAAAAAATGGGCTTTAACTTACCAACGTTTTGGCGTTGCGCCATTGTCCGCTACGACACAACGCATCGGCCACTTCCAGCACCAGCCGCTCGACTGCCGCGGCCGCATTGGTCAACGGAATATTCTTCGATGCGCACAATACCAGCGTGCGAGAAATAGCGACATCGCTAATCGTGTAGGCGGTCATTTCACCGCGTTCGATCTCCGACAGCAACGGCGCAATCGGCAAAATGGTGGCCCCGATATCAGCCAGAATTGCTGACTTTAAAATCGTCACGGAGTTGATTTCAATCACGTTGTCCAATGACAAACCCATCGTTCTGACGATATTTTCTATCCGTGGTCGCACGCCGTGCAACCATCCGGGCAGAATCAAGGGAACCTGAACCGCTTGCCCTAAGGCAATTGATCGGTTAGCTGAACCGCTCGCTTGGGCATGATGAGCATAATGTGAATCGCGGCGCGTAATAAACATCATTTCCTCCTCCACCAGCGGGGTTGCCGTGAAGGAAGTTAATTGTCCATCGTCAAACAGAACGGCCAGATTGATCCGGCCCGTTTTCAATTGCTCAATCAGATTCCCTGTCAGCTCTTCTGTCAATTGCAAGGTAATTTCTGGATAGCGCGCCCGAATCGCTGTCAACAAAGGCAATGCCAGCACGCCGGATGCGCTTTGCGGAATCCCTAATGCAACGGTGCCGGTCGGATTTTGGGTGGACTGTCCGACTGCCGACTTGGCGTCGCTGACCTGCTTAAGAATCGCCTGCGCATGTTCGTAAAATATTTTCCCGGCGTCGGTGGCCATCACGCCTTGGGCCGAACGGTGCAGTAATTGCGCTACTAACTCCTCTTCAAGTTGCTTGATTTGCTGCGTCAGTGCAGGCTGCGCAATATGCAGAATCCGGGCCGCACTTGAGAGCGAGCCGTGATCGACGATGGCGACGAAATAACGCAGTTGACGCAATTCCATTAAGTGGTAGCCCTAACAAGTAAATTATTATTCATACAATGACTGTAACATTATGTAATATCGCTACTGTTCTGAGTGACTGAATTACAGTCAGAATGATAGCCAATGTTGAAAATATTAAATATTTATCAACATGTTTTATGCAAGAAAATCATTATCTCGAACAGTAATTGCCAGACACAATTATTGCAAATTCACTTTTTTCATCTGTACGTCGACGATCATCCAGGCCGGCTAAAACAGATTCTAATAATTACAAAAGAGGAAACATGGCCACCAATACCGCCAGTTATAGTCACCCCGCCACGCCCGCATTTGAAGCGTCAACTTACGCAAAAGTGACGTGGCGTCTGCTACCGCTACTATTTTTGTGCTACGTCGCCTCTTATCTCGATCGGGTCAATGTCGGCTTTGCCAAGCTTCAAATGCTGAGTGATTTAAAGTTTAGCGAAACAATCTACGGATTCGGCGCCGGTATTTTTTTCTTTGGTTACTTTCTCTTCGAAGTCCCCAGCAACATGATCTTGCATAAGGTTGGCGCACGCATGTGGATCGCAAGAATCATGATCACTTGGGGGATTATTTCCGGTGCAATGATTTTCGTCACGACGCCGACGACGTTTTATGTCATGCGCTTTTTGCTTGGCGTAGCCGAAGCGGGCTTCTTTCCCGGCGTGATTCTCTATCTGACCTATTGGTATCCAGCCTATAGACGCGGAAAAATCAACGCCATTTTCATGACTGGCATTGCACTGTCTGGCGTTATTGGCGGCCCTTTGTCTGGCTGGATTCTGCGCAACATGGGCGGCATACAAGGCTACGCTGGCTGGCAATGGATGTTTATTCTGGAAGCGATTCCATCATTGATCCTGGGCGTAGTCGTGATCTTCTACTTAGAGGACCGGGTTCGCGATGCCAAATGGCTCACTGAAGAGGAGAAACAACTGCTAGAAGCGCAGGTGAAGGCCGAAGCGAGTTATAAACAGGAAGATTCGCTCAAGCAGATGTTCTCCAACCCCAAGATATGGCTCATGGCGCTGATCTACTTCTGTTTTGTGATGGGACTGTATGGGATTAGCTTCTGGCTGCCGACGATTATCAAAGCCACGGGCGTGACCGACCTGTTCGATATCGGCATGCTGACCGCGATTCCGTACGCGGTATCGGTCGTCGCCATGCTGTTGGTTGCACGCAGCGCCGACAAGCATCGCGAACGTCGCTGGCACGCGGCGATTCCTGCGATCGTCGGTAGCATTGGCCTGCTATTAAGTACCGTCTATGACCACAATACCTTGTTGGCCATGGGCGCTCTGACGTTGGCAGCCGTTGGCATCATGTCTGTTCTGCCCACGTTCTGGAGTTTGCCTACCGCTGTGCTGGGCGGCACGGCTGCTGCTGCCGGGATCGCCTTGATCAATTCGCTCGGTAATCTGGCTGGTTTCGTTAGCCCTTACCTGGTCGGCTGGCTAAAAGATATGACGCAAAGTACCAATACCGGTATGTTCGTACTGGCGGCATCTTTGCTGCTGGGTGCGTTGTTGACGTTGACGTTGCCGGCGCGGCTGGTGAACAAATAGGTTGGATACATAAAATGGAGGCCCAGCAACAATCTTGTCGCTGGGCCTCGTATTGACTTCTGTCAGTATCGATCAGGTTGCGGAAGAACGGCAATGGCTAATCATTTCCGTGGCGACCTTCAGCGCCTCCTGCTCCGCCGCCTCTTTATCGTCAAAAACATGTTCCACAGAAACGCGCTGATTAGGAAAAATATTGTTCCGATGCATCGGATTTGATGATGGCGCAAAGACTGTCACGTAGGCTGCCCAATGTTCGCTATCGGACAACAAAACACCTGAATACTCAACTTCATAGGTACCGATAGAAGCGGATGGCATCGTAGTCTCCTCGTTGTTTGAGAAGATCGTACCACGTAAGAAACCAGACCTGTCCTATCCAAACGCGCCCAAGTTGAGAGTATTTGTAGCGCTTAGAGCGAAGCGCGGTGGGCTTTTTTCTGCGTGACTACTTTCCCGATTAAACGCCCTGCGATCCAGCATAGAATAACCCCGACACCGAAGACCGTCGAATTTTCCAGCAAAGGACTTTCAATCCATTGAGGAAGAATGACCTTGTAGAGCAGCACAAATAAGCCGATCAAGACCCATGATGCAATTTGTCCGAGATATTTGGTATCAAGCGTTTTTATAAAAAACATGAGGAGTTGTCCTAAGCTGGTACGGCAAACCGGGCAATGAGCGCGATTGCACCGCATCGCGTATTAATGACGTCGGAAAACAAAAAAGGCCTTTCCGAAGAAAGACCTTTTGTATTCTGGTGGGCGGTGCAGAATTCGAATCTGCGACCCCTTGGATGTCGACCAAGTATTCTAACCAGCTGAACTAACCGCCCGTTTGCAACAGGACAAGATAGTACAATAACCTTCGCCCTCTGTACAACCTTATTTTAAAGATTCTCCATTCCAAACCGGAAGGCGCAATCAGATCGCTCTTCGGTTAATTTGGCAGCGGCTCAACCGGCGTCTTCCGCCAGATACAAACACCCCTCACCTCTTTATCCAGACTCGCCAGAACCACTTCGTGCTCAGCGATTTCTTCGACATTTGCAAGCCGTACAACAATCTCCCCCAGCGGCGCTAACGGCAATCGTACGCCATCTTCACCGGTGTTATTTTCATCGTCGCCAAAATCGATACTGAAGCTATTTTGACCCCGTGACATCGCCAGATATACTTCTGCCAGTAACTCAGAATCGAGCAACGCCCCATGCAAAGTCCGATGCGCGTTTGAAATGCCGTAGCGATCACAAAGCGCATCGAGCGAATTACGTTTTCCCGGATAGATTTCCTTGGCTTGCACCAACGTGTCAATGACGCTGGCAACCTCGCTACTAAACGTCTCCTGATCCAGACGCTTGAATTCGGCGTCCAAAAAGCCCAAATCAAATGGGGCGTTATGGATAATCACTTCTGCACCGTCGATATAGTCCCTTAGTTCGGCAGCAATCTGCTTGAATTTCGGCTTATCGCTGAGAAACTCTGTCGTCAATCCGTGTACTGCTAATGCGCCATCTTCGGAATCGCGCTCGGGATTAATGTATTGATGATAATTGTTACCGGTTAAACGGCGATCTATCAATTCAACGCAACCGATTTCGATAATGCGGTCGCCAGTGCGAGGATTTAGGCCAGTTGTTTCAGTGTCTAGAACGATTTGTCGCATAATTTATTGGATATTCACTTCATTTTCAAAATACAGGGATAAAAGGCCAACGTAGTCAATTTATAAAACGGTAGTCACGCCACGATTAGCAAGCTGATCTGCACGTTCGTTACCGACATGCCCGGCATGCCCTTTGATCCAGCGCCAGTGCATCTGATGCTGCGCCTGCGCGGCATCCAAAGCCTGCCACAAATCGACATTCTTCACCGGTGCCTTCGCCGCTGTTTTCCAGCCACGCGCCTTCCAGCCGTGTATCCACTCGCTAATGCCTTTTTGAACATACTGGCTATCGGTATGGACCGTGACCTCGCACGGTTTTTTCAGCGCGTTTAACGCCTCGATCACGGCTTGCAACTCCATCCGATTATTGGTGGTATTGCGCTCGCCGCCGAACAACTCTTTCTCATTACCGCCGGAAATCAGTAACGCACCCCAGCCGCCAGTGCCGGGATTGCCTTTGCAGGCACCATCGGTGAATATTTCTACTTTGTCCATGCTTGCTTATCTAGTGAAAATGATGAATTGAATGAGAAAAAACAGCGGTACAGCGGCGTTATTTTATTTAGGTCTTACGCAAAATTGTCCCAGCAAGGCAGACTGACGAAGACACTACGAAGATAAGGCCAGGAGGGATAACGCTGCTGAGGCAGTTTTGCGTAAGTCCGATTATTTTTCGCCCGCTTTATGCGCCCTGTTTGTGGCCGGTACGCCGTTGGTTGCTTTCACTATCTTCTTGCTGAAAGCCGGACCGATCAAATGCATCCCTTTAACACGTTTAATCGCTTGCACCATATAAGTAGCGCCAAAATACGGCCACCAACGGTTCCCTGCTTTTTCCATAAAGGCAAAACGGTGCAGCCATTTATCGGTCAAACAAGGCGGTGCATAACAACCGAAACGACCGCGATTGACTTCCATATTAAGCAACTTCAACCAGTCCTTGAGACGTAGCAAACTAATAAATTCAGCATTCTGCGGCAAAAAATGCGCGCCAGAGAGGCGGCCTGTCGATTGCCGTATCCCCCACAAACTGGCGGGATTGAAACCGCAAATAATCACCTGCCCTTCCGGAATCAACACCCGCTCGACCTCGCGCAATACCTGATGCGGCTCGGCGGCGAACTCCAATACATGGGGCAACACAACCAGATCCAGACTTTGCGACGCAAACGGCAACTCAGCAAAATCATGCGCGATGACTATTTTGGAGCGGATTTCGAGCTTATCTCCTGCAGAGTTGCTTAATACCTTGTCCGGAAGTGCGCTGTCACTCAACCATTTGTGACGCATGCGATTGGCTTGTAATGCATCGATTTGCGGCAAACCGATTTGCATGGCATTAAACCCAAAAATATCTGCGGTCATGGCATCCAGATGCGCCTGCTCCCACGCCAGCATGTACTGACCGATAGGCGTCTCCAGCCAGGGGCCGAGCGCTATAATAGATTTTTTTGAAGACGGATATTCCATGACTGCCTTGTTAAATAACGCGCTGAGCGTGATCGCGATTCCAGCTTTTAATGACAATTATGTATGGCTTATCCATGACGGGCATCACGCCGCTGTCGTCGATCCCGGCGACGCCACACCGGTCATCACTGCCCTCAACACCTACGGGCTCAAACTCAGCGCTATTTTACTGACACATCATCATGCTGACCATGTTGGTGGAGTACCAACCTTATTGGCGCATTTCGATGTCCCCGTGTTTGCCCCCGCCAGTGAAAAGATTGCGAATGTTACCAAATTATTAAAAGAAGGCGACATTGTTAATGTGCCGCAATTGCCGCTCACGCTGTCCGTCCTCGACATTCCCGGCCATACGAGCGGTCATATTGCCTACGTTGCCCATCAACAAAACTGGTTATTTTGCGGCGATACGCTATTTGCCGGGGGCTGCGGTCGCTTATTTGAAGGAACGCCGGCACAAATGGTGCATTCGCTCGGCAAATTGAGCGTATTGCCACCGCAAACACAGGTGTATTGCGCCCACGAATATACGCTCTCCAATCTTCGCTTTGCGCAGGCCGTCGAACCTGGCAATCAGGCATTGATTGAACGCATTGCAACAGAACAAGCAAAACGGGAGCGCGGTATCCCGACTGTGCCATCGAGCATCGCTGTGGAAAATGCCACTAACCCATTTTTGCGCTATCAACAACCAGAAATTATTGCCAGCCTGCAACGAAGCGAACACCGCGCCCTTCTCGGCAATCCTGCAGAAAACGATCCAATCGCCGCTTTTGCCGCATTACGCCTATGGAAAAATACCTTTTAATAAGACTGGAAATTATTTAAATCATTTTCGTAGGCAATTCCGTTCCAGCTGCGGCCAAATCGCAGCTTTTATCATCACTTTCACGTATTTACGCTACGAATCAATCACTTATGTCGTAGTGATAGCGTATTTTTTGCTTGACGCGACAAAAGCTGGTTACGTACACTGCGCTTTACCCTTTTCGCAACACCGTTTACCGGTTTCTGTCGCCGGTCACAAAAAAAGAAACCATGCAATTTACCCTCAAGACATACGCGCTTGCCGCCATCGCATTTTTCGGCACACCGCTATTCGCACAAGCCAGTGACATTTCGATTTACACCCCCACGTTTAGTTTGAATGACCCCGCCACCCCTGCTGTGAGCGCGCTTGGGGCAACCCAGGTTGATGTCTGGTCAAGGATACGTAAAGGATTCGGCATTCCGGATCTCGACAATGCCCAGGTCGCATCCCAAACCGAGTTCTACAGCGCTCGTCCCGACTACTTCGAGCGCACCACGCTACGTGCATCGCCCTATCTGTTCCACGTCGTTCAGGAACTGGAAAAACGTGGCATGCCAACCGAGCTGGCCTTGCTGCCTTTTATTGAATCCTCGTTTAATCCTCAGGCCTTCTCCAGCGCTAAGGCCGTAGGTTTATGGCAATTTATGCCCGCCACAGGGCGTGACTTCAATCTCAAACAAGACATGTTCAAAGACGAGCGGCGCGATGTGCTGGCGTCAACGGATGCGGCATTAACCTATTTGCAAACATTGTTCGGCATGTTTGGCGACTGGCAACTGGCACTGGCCGCCTACAACTGGGGTCAGGGATCGGTACAAAAGGCTATCGACAAAAATCAAGCCGCTGGCCTGCCTACCGACTTCGCCAGCCTGGCCCCCCTGATGCCTGCGGAAACCCGCAATTACGTGCCTAAACTGCAAGCGGTTAAAAATATTATTGCCGCCCCGGACATGTACAACATCGCGCTGCCAAAAATCGATAATGAGCCGTATTTCGTCACAATAGGCAAAACCCGTGACATTGACGTCAAAGTTGCCGCACAGTTAGCAGAGTTATCTCTCGATGACTTTAAAGCGCTCAATCCCCAATTCAATCGTCCGGTCATTATCGGTAGCTCAGACACCAAAATTTTACTGCCGCAAACCAATGCGGAAAAATTCAAGAAAAATATTGCTAAGTGGACGCAATCGTTATCCTCCTGGACCTCGCACACTGTCGGTAATGCACGCGAACGGATCGAAGCGATTGCGGCCAAGTTCGACACCACGCCAGCCATTCTCAGGGAAGTCAACCATATTCCGCCACGGATGGTATTAAAAGCTGGTTCGACTATTCTGGTCCCAAAAACTGACACAGAAACCGACGACATTACCGCCGAAGTAGCTGACAACGCCACGATGGCAATGGCGCCGGATGCGCCAGAGACGCGCCGGATTTTTGTCAAAGTCGGAAAACGCGACACACTGGCATCGATTGCCAATCGTTATAACGTCAGTATCAGCGAAGTCAAATCCTGGAACAGTTTGCGTCGCGACAGCCTCAACCGTGGTCAAAGCTTGCAACTGCAAGTCCCGAATCGCTTTGCCTCGGCAGGTACTGGCAGCATCAAACGCGCATCTGGCACCACACAGTATCGCAAAGCGGTACTTGTCAATAAACGTGGGGAACGTAAAGAACGGATAGTAAAAGTAGCCAGTCCGACAAGAAAATCAGTTGCTAAAAAAGCGGTGACTGTCGCCTCCAACAAAAAGACAGAAATCCTGGCCTCCTCGGGCAACACAAGAAAACAATAATGTAGCATTGCAACGTCCCTGCGTAACGTACATAACGCACGTTACGCATCAGGTAGCATCATCTCGCATCATGTAACATGATGTTGCCTAGATCGCAATGAACCCCTACAATCTGCCCTTGCGTAAAAACCCGTTCGCTACTGTATCGATGATTTTTTTCATCAACTTATCGTCACGCAGATAGCCTGCCGCACAACCTCGCCGCCCTACATTTCATGGCGCACATATCTGGAGTCAACATGGCATTTCTGCAAGGAAAAAAAATCCTGATCACCGGCCTTCTTTCGAACCGCTCGATCGCCTACGGCATCGCACAGGCTTGCAAGCGCGAAGGTGCGGAACTCGCATTCACTTATGTCGGCGAGCGCTTTTTAGATCGCATCACCAAATTTGCCGCCGAATTTGACAGCACACTGATTTTCGATTGCGACGTTAGCAGCGACGAGCAAATCAATGCTCTATTTGCCGACTTAGGAAAATCCTGGGATCAGCTCGATGGCCTTGTGCACGCGATTGGCTTCGCGCCTGCCGAAGCAATTGCAGGCGACTTTCTGGATGGTTTGTCGCGCGAAGGCTTCAAGATTGCGCATGACATTTCCTCTTACAGCTTCCCGGCGATGGCAAAAGCCGCCCTGCCTATACTGAGTCCTAACGCAGCATTGCTAACCCTGACCTATCTGGGTTCCGAGCGCGTCGTTCCTAACTACAACACGATGGGCCTGGCAAAAGCATCGCTGGAAGCCAGCGTCCGTTACCTCGCCGAATCACTCGGCCCAAAAGGTATACGCGTCAATGGCGTCTCTGCCGGTCCGATCAAAACCTTAGCCGCCAGCGGCATTAAAGGCTTTGGCAAGATACTCGGCTTTGTCGCCGACCACGCTCCTCTGCGTCGTAACGTCACCGTCGAAGATGTCGGTAACGCATCAGCATTCTTACTCTCCGATCTGGCAGGCGGCATCACCGGCGAAATCACTTACGTCGATGGTGGCTTCTCAAAGGTTGTTGGCGGCATTTCGGTATAACCATCTGGTTTGCCCGCAATAAAAAACGTCCGAGATTTTTCTCGGACGTTTTTTATTGCCTGCAAGAATTCGGACAATTGAACACGAACGCTTTATTTTTGTGCAATCGCAACATAGCACGTGTCCCCAAGCCAGAAGTACTGTATTATGTGCGCCTGCGTTGCCTTGCGACGCAAGCAATAGTTAAGTGAACCAACTTAACCGTTAAAAACAAAAATATGTAGCTACGCAAGCCTAAGCATGTCTGACTCAATAGGACATTGCATTGTAAAAGCCCTCCCGCCTTGTGTGTCGTTTATCTGACACCGTCCCGGCGCAAAGCTTTTGTGCCGAAATTTCTTTGTCATTTTCTTAGTCATTTCGTTGGTCGGCGTTGCTTTTTTGCGTTCTCTGCATTTGTCATATCGACTATTTTGCAGAATATGACGCTGAACTTTACGAAAGAAAATCATGACATTTGAATCCCTAGGCCTGCACGCTTCCGTTATCCAGGCATTGACTGAAGCCGGCTACACAAAACCAACTAGCGTTCAGGAACAAGCCGTTCCAGCCGCCATCGAAGGCCGCGACCTAATGGTATCGTCGCAAACCGGCTCCGGCAAAACAGCCGCTTTCATGCTGCCAGCGCTACACAAATTCGCCTCTGAGCCAGTCGTTGATCAGGCTGGCAAAACACCAAATCAAGAAATGCAAGCATCACGTTCACGCGGTGACCGTCCACGTTTCAAAGCTGCTCAGCCAAAAATGCTGGTGTTGACCCCAACCCGTGAATTGGCCCTGCAAGTAACTAGCGCAACCGACAAATACGGTTCGCACATGAAGCGTATAAAAGCAATCTCGATCCTTGGCGGCATGCCTTATCCAAAGCAAATGCAATTGCTAGCTAAAAACCCAGAAATTCTGGTCGCCACTCCAGGTCGTCTGATCGACCACATGGAATCCGGCAAGATCGATTTCTCGCAACTGCAAATTCTGGTACTCGACGAAGCTGATCGTATGCTAGACATGGGTTTCATCGACGACATCGAAAAAATCGTTGCTGCAACACCTGAGTCACGTCAAACCATGCTGTTCTCGGCAACGCTGGATGGCGTCGTCGGCAACATGGCAAAACGTATCACCAAGAGCCCAATGATCATTCAGATCGCAGGTTCTGCTACCAAGCATGAAAACATTCAGCAAAAGGTCCACTTTGTCGACGATCTGTCGCACAAAAATCGTTTGCTCGATCACCTGCTACGTGACGAAACAATGGATCAAGCAGTGGTATTTACTGCCACCAAGCGAGACGCCGACAACATCGCCGACCGTCTGAACATCGCCGGTTTCGCCGCTGCTGCACTGCATGGCGACATGCATCAAGGCGCACGTAACCGCACTCTGGACAGTCTGCGTCGCGGTCAGGTTCGTGTCCTGGTTGCCACCGACGTTGCCGCTCGCGGTATCGACGTCCCGGCAATCACCCACGTATTCAACTACGATCTGCCGAAATTCCCAGAAGACTACGTCCACCGCATCGGCCGTACCGGTCGCGCTGGCCGTAACGGCGTCGCCGTGTCTCTGGTGAACCACGCAGAAAGCATGAACGTCAAACGCATCGAGCGCTTCACCAAGCAATTGATCCCAGTCGATGTCGTAGTCGGTTTCGAACCAAAGAAAACTGCTTCAGCACCACGCTCAAACCACAAAGCAGGCGGCTGGAAACCAGGCGACAACCGTGGCGCACCAAGCAAACCAGCTGGCCGCACTTTCAGCAAGCCCGGTGCTCCACGCCGTGACGGTGCTGGCGCAGGTGCCGGTGCTGGCGGCGGTTACAAAGGTAACCGCACCAACGACAGCAGCACACGTCGCTCGTTTGGTGATCGGTAATTAATGCATTAGTTAGTCCGACAATCAGTCATTGATTGTTAAACTAAACAAAAAAACGGCCATCGGATTTATTCGATGGCCGTTTTTTTATTGATGGCTAATCTCATTGCAACAGACTTATCATCGTGCGGTTGCGGTTGCAGTTTGCCGGCGCAACCACACTTGACGTTGAAGTTGCTTTTGAATTGGCAGTTGACCTACCCCGTCATTTGACGCTGCCAAATTTTCCTGCCGCCAGACGGATCAGGCTGAGGACATGTTTGAGCCAAAGGCGAGT
>NZ_JBRIIQ010000113.1:0-12503 GCF_052976905.1 Glaciimonas sp. GG7
CAGGCTGATGACATGTTTGAGCGAAGCGAGTTGGTCATCAGACCCGGCTGGCGGCTGGAAAATGTGGGAACCGCGCAGCGGCGGCGGTACCTGCGGTCGCCTTTTTTTGGTGTCTTTTTTTGGTGAAGCAAAAAAAAGTGACCGGCTGTCGGGCCGCCCCCGACAAGCCTCCACGAAGCACAACCCGTTTCAATGACCAGCAACCAAAAACCGCACGCCCCCCTCCCACTTCCACTCCAAAAAACTACACATTAATCAGATATTCATTTTGATTCCAAGCTTCAGCTAGTTTACGCAAGAAGCCCAGACGTGATTATGAAAGTATGAAGAAAGATAGTGATCCAACGCGATCATTAACACACTATAAAAATACAATAAACACACGGAGACGACACATGAAAAAATTAATCGCCGCAATTGCCATCCTGGCCCCAATTGGCGTAGCGCTAGCTGACTCCAACGTTACCGTCTACGGCAATATTGATGCCGCCATCGTGGACGTTAGCACCAGCGGCGGGACAACCAAGCCAGCCGGTTCAGTTGCAGGGGTATCAGCCCACACTATTCGTGAGGACTCTGGCGTCGGACCAGGCAGCCGGTTCGGCTTTAAAGGCAGCGAAGACCTGGGTGGTGGGCTGGGTGCAAATTTCGTGCTTGAAGGCGGATTTGGTGCCGATACAGGCGCCAGCCAACAAGGCGGTGTTTTGTTCGGTCGTCAATCTTATGTCGGTATGTTTGGCCCCGACTGGACGGTGTCAATGGGCCGTCAATACGCGCCGATAGATGTGATTTTTGCGATGATTGATCCATCGTATGGCTTGTATTTCGGTAATGCGACAACCGCCGTCAACCATGCGGTATACCCAACCATTGGCGCAACTGCCAGCAGCGGTACCTGGCAATCGACATCGCGGGTCAATAATTCGCTGTTGGGAACCTATAAAACATCCGGCTTCACATTCAAGCTCATGCTGGCCGCCGGCGATGAAAATACCCGTGGTACGGGGCAATTGATTAACCCTGGTGTGACTTATGATAATGGTCCGTTGTCTTTGAGCCTGTCAGCGACACGCTTGCGTCAAGCGGTAGACAGTATTATTGCGACGGCCAAGCCTGAGTGGCTGAGCGAACAAATCGTCGGTGGTTCTTATGCTTTTAGTGTCGCTAAAGTGTTTGCAGGTGCGTATCAATTTAACGGTCCAAGTAACTTCGCTAATTTGAGCCCGGCGGCGACCGTTGGTAGCCCGACCGCTTCATCATCGGCTTTCACCTGGAGCAAGCAGCAGGCATTCTGGTTGGGCGCACGTATTCCGGTCGGTACAGGGACGTTTATCCCGTCGATTACCCGGATCGATTACCTGCATAACAATTCGCCGGACGGTAAAGGAACAACACTCGGTTTAACGTATGAGTATCCGTTCTCGAAGTTCACCGTGTTGTATGCCAACTATGGCCAGACGACGAATAATGCGTATGCAAATGGTCCGTTGGTATCGACTGTTACGAGCGTGAGCGGTGCCAGTGCAATCGCTTATGGCTCTACTTTACGTGCCGTTGCATTGGGTATGCGTCACTCGTTTTAATGTGTAATTTGAAGGTATAAAAAACGGCACGCGATGCGGATTAATATCCCTTCGTGTGCCGTTTTGCATGGACTCGGTCTACAAGAGCGCTGCCGAACGTATCTCGGCATCCTCCACAATCATCCCATTCTCAAGCTTGATACAGCGATTGGCCAGATGAAAATAACGGTCGTCGTGTGTGATCGCCAACACCGCTTTGCCGCGTGCAGCCAGCTCTGGCAACAATTCCTGATAGAACACTGCCTTGAACATCGGGTCCTGATCGGCGGCCCATTCATCAAATAAATAAAACGGTCGGTCCTCCAGATAGGCGACGACTAACGCGAGTCTTTTGCGTTGCCCCTGCGACAGTTCCCGCGTAGAAAAAGCACCGTTGACAATCTTCACTTTGTGATCCAGATGCAGCTTCACCAGCAGCGCATTGGCGCGTGCGTCGAGATCGTCCATGCCGCCGCGTGTCGGTGAGCTGATGCCGAGTAGCGATTCAAATAAATGGAAGTCTGAAAATACCGCCGAGAACAGTTGGCGATATTGGACGCGGTTAGTGTCGTTGATCGCTTGTCCGTCGACTTGTACGTCAGCGCCTTCCGGGCTGTACAGGCCGACTAACAGTTTGGCGAGCGTGGTTTTTCCGCTGCCGTTGCCGCCGACTAAAAAGACTAATTCGCCGGGTTTGAAAGCCAGATCAATCGGTCCGAATTGAAATACGCCGTCTTCTTTTTCCCGATAGTAGCGATGCGTGAGGCCTTTGATGGTCAGTTGTCGGAAGCGCTCGAATGGGATTGGGTTGGCTTCGTTTTCTACCTCTTGCAGCTCCATCAACACGTTTTCGATCCGATTGAGCGAGACGCGTGCGGCGTTCAGTGTGGGAAGGTTGTTGAGCAGGCCATCCAAGGGGATCAGCATGAAGAGAAACACGATGACATAGCCAGCCAGCACTTTGAAGTCGACCACGGCAAATGCAGAGGGCAAAAAAGCTGGCATAAAAATCACCACGCCGAGAAACACATAAAACAAAAACAAAATCCAGCCGACCCCGATGGCGTAAGACTCGAACGCTTTGGTGCGGTGATGGCGCACGGCGTCGATCTGGGGATTGAGCGACGCATGCATAAAGCTGCGCGCCCGTTCGCGGTGGAGTTTTAATTCCTTGGCACCGGCAAACAGCGCATTGAAGTAGCCGAACAGTTTGTCCTGCGCAGCGCCTGCGGCTTCTAACGCACGGATGGCACGGGCGTCGCCCAGTCGATAGCCGAGCGAGCCGATGACCACGACCGCGCTTGCCAGCGCAAATACGGGCCAGGATAGCCACGCCAGATAGGCCAGGCAACCGGCGACGATGGAGCCGTGCATGAGCAGATTGGGGAGGGCAAAGAACAACATGGAGACGTTGGTGGCGTCTTCGGTGACGATGGATTGGGCACGCGCCGGTCCTAAGGTTTCGACGTCACGAAAGGAGGCGCTGGCGACGCGTTGAGAAATATGCTCGCGCATCTTGCTCATTGTGCCTTGACTGAGTCGGGCAAACAGTACCCCGCCAACAATGCGACTGATCAACGTCAAGATAGCTAATCCGGCGAAGCGCCAGGCCAGGCCGATCAGCGCCTCGGGCGAGGCTGTCAGGGCGTGGTTGATGAGGGCGATGAGCGAGACACTGGAGAGTCCGTTGACGACGCAGGCGATGAGCGCAATCGTCAGCGTCCAGCGGGTTCGGTAGAGGAGTGACAACAATAGCCGGGTGGCCGGTCGGATTTTTTGGGGTGGGGGAGTCTTCATTGTCTTTGCAAAATGTTCATAAAGGTGGCGTCATTTGTTGCGTCGGTATTGGCTTCGCTACTGACTTCGCTACTGACTTCGCTACTGACTTATTAAGCAGACGATTGAGCGCACTGAATCATCAGTGCTTAAAGATTCGCATGGTCGTTCGTCATTCATCAGAGGCTGCGATTGTCACGGCTATAGATGAGAACAACGATGAATGCAAGCGATGCTAAAAGTGAATTCCCTGATGCGTCCGTAAGACCGGGCGGTGAATCTCCACTATCAACGTTTCCTGGCGCAGTTGAGCAAGCGGATATTGCGCGATGGAACATTGCCGCGGCCATGCCGCTTGCCCCTTTTGTTCCTATCCATGTTGCGTTAGCGGCGCAGTGGCAAGCCTGCGATATCGCGCTCAGTCAGGGCGAGCGCAGGCTGAGTTGGGGCGAGTTTGAACTGCGCGCCAACCGGTTAGCGCATGCGTTGATTGCCAGTGGCGTCGGTGCGGAGGTACGGGTTGGTATCAGTATTGAACGCTCGCCCGAGATGATGATTGGCTTGCTGGCGATTCTTAAAAGCGGCGGGACGTTTGTGCCGCTGGACCCCGGTTATCTGGCAGAGCGGCTGGCTTTTATGGTGGCTGATGCGGGTGTGCAGCGTTTGGTGACGCAGCGGGAGCTGGCTGGGCGCTTGCCTGAGTTGACCACGTTGTATGTGGACGATGATCGTGCAGATCTGAGCGATCTTGCGCCCGATGTGGTGATTCATCCGGCGCAAAGCGCTTATCTGATTTATACCTCCGGTTCTACTGGTCAGCCGAAAGGGGTGACCGTTGAGCACGGTCCGCTGGCGCGTCATTGTCAGGCAATCGGTGAGCGTTATCGGATGCGTGCAACCGATCGAGTGCTGCATTTTGCATCGATCAATTTTGATCTGGCGCATGAATATTGGTTGATGCCGTTGCTGTTTGGCGCACGATTGATCATTACCGATCCGGTCTTGTGGAGTCCGGTCCAAACCTGCAACCAGATGGCGCGCCACGGTGTCACGGTGGCGGCGTTTCCGCCGAGTTATCTGGTGCAATTGGCTGAAGCTGCGCAAGCCTGCCCGGTCAAGTTGCGGGTGCTGGCGTTTGGTGGGGAGGCGCTCTCCTGTGAGCACTTTGACATGGTGCGCCGGGTCTTTGCTCCGGCGACGCTGATCAATGGTTATGGGCCGACTGAAACGGTGATCTCACCGATGTTGTGGATCACCGATGCCGACACCGATCCGGCGCAATGGCAGGACAACGCGTATCTGCCGATTGGTACACCCGTGGGCGCTCGCTCGGTATATGTGTTGGATGCGGCGCTCAATGCGTTGCCGCTGGGCGTGGCGGGCGAATTGTATGTAGGTGGCCCGTTGTTGGCGCGGGGTTATCACGCCCGGGCCGCGATGACGGCGGAGCGTTTTATCCCCGATCCATTCAGTGCAGGCGGTCGCTTGTATCGCACCGGCGACCGCGCGCGCTGGCGTGCGGACGGTAGCGTGGATTATCTGGGGCGTCTGGATCATCAGGTTAAATTGCGCGGTTTGCGCATTGAGCCGGGTGAGATCGAGGCGCAATTATTGGCCTGTGCCGGCGTGCGTGAAGCGGCGGTGCTGGTGCAGGGTGAGGGCGCGGATGCGCAATTGGTGGCGTATCTGGTGGCCGATGGCGTTGATCTGCTGCTCCTTAAGCAGCAACTAGGGCAACGCTTGCCGCACTACATGGTGCCGTCGCAATGGCTGGTGTTGGCGCAGATGCCGGTGACGGCCAACGGCAAATTGGATCGTCGCGCATTGCCTGTGCCGACATCGGAAGGACAGGGCGATGAGGTCTATCGCGCCCCGCAAAGTTCAACTGAAATCACATTGGCGGCGATCTGGGCGGAAGTGTTGAAACTGGAGCGCGTTGGCCTCGATGATCACTTTTTTGCACTGGGCGGGCATTCTTTGCTGGCCACGCAAGCGACCGCATTGATACGCGAACGGCTGCTGATCGACGTGCCGTTAACCACCTTTTTTGATACCCCCGTACTTGCTGCAATGGCGGAAATTCTCGCCCGTGGTGCAGCGGCGGCACGCCAGACGGAAGCGGATGATTTATCCGATATGCATGCCTTGTTATTAGCTTTGGAGAATTAATTAATGTCCCTTAATCCCTACGAATCCTACGATCAACATGACAGTAGTAAGCACGACATTGCCCGGCGCTTTATGGCGCTGCCGCTTGCTGCGCGTAAAACATTTCTGCAAGCGCTGGCGCAAAAGGGTGTCGATTTTTCTCGGTTACCGATTGTGCATGCGCCGCAGGATGGCGCTGTGCCGTTATCGTTTGCGCAGCAGCGGTTGTGGTTTTTCGATCAAATGTCGCCCGGGAATACGGCCTTTCATATTCCTGCAATGCTGGCGCTGACGGGGCAGTTGGATCGTGCGGCCCTGCAAGCTAGTCTGGATGCATTGGTGGCGCGTCACGCCGAATTACGGACGACCTTTTCGGCTGGCAACGAAGGGCAGGCTGAGCAGGTCGTTCATCCACCTGCGCCAGTGCTGATCGCTGAGACTGATTTGTCCGCGCTTGCACCGGCTCAGCGATTCAGGCAGGCAGAGCGTCTGGCCGAGGAGGCGACATTGCAGCCCTTCGATCTGACGACCGGTCCGTTGTTGCGCGTGCAGTTGCTGCGCTTGACAGAGACCGAGCATCGCTTGCTGTTGATCCAGCATCACATTATTTCGGACGGCTGGTCGGTGGCCTTGTTGCTGCGCGAATTGGCAATTTGTTATCGGGCTTTTTGTGCCGGTGAAAATCCTGTTTTGCCTGCATTGGCGATTCAATATTCGGATTATGCACTCTGGCAGCGGCACTGGTTAGAGGCGGGAGAGCGTGAGCGCCAGCTTGATTGGTGGCGTGGCACGTTGGGCGACGAACATCCATTATTGGCCTTGCCGACTGATCGGCCACGACCGGCGGATCGTGACATGCATGGTGATCGCCATCCCTTTGTGCTTGGCCCGGGGCTTTCTGCCGACTTGCATGCGCTGGCGCAGCGGCGCGGGGTGACTTTGTTCATGCTGTTGCTGGCGGCGTTTCAGTTAATGCTGGGGCGGCTGAGCGGGCAGGCTGATATTCGGGTGGGCGTCTCGATTGCCGGTCGCACACGGCGTGAAACGGAGGGCGTGGCGGGGTTGTTTGTCAATATTCAGGTGATGCGGGCGACGCTGGATGGGGCGCAGCGCTTTGAGGATTTTCTGGAGCAGGTAAAGGCCGCAGCGCTGGGTGCGCAGGGGCATCAGGATTTGCCGTTTGATATGTTGGTGGACGGCTTGCAGGTGGAGCGCAGTCTTAGTCACAATCCGTTGGTGCAGGTGAAATTTACGCAGCAGATTGCAGTTCCGCAGACGGTCCTCTTGCCGGGACTGACGATGCAACTGATGCCTTTGCCGGATTACGCGGCCCGCTTCGATTTGTCGTTGGATGTGACCGATACAGCGCAAGGCATAGAGGCCGTATTGAGCTATGCCACCGCATTGTTTGACGTAGCGCGGGTGGCTGGTTTTGCTGAGGCTTATACGGATTTGTTGAGCGAGATTGTGGCCGCGCCGGACATGCCTTTGGCGGGACTCGGTTTGCCGACGCGGCAGGCGGATTTTTCGCTATGCGGCGAGGCGTTGGCGATGGATGGATTGAATGTCCTCGATGCATGGGCGCAGAGCGTTGCCATGCATCCCGATGCAGCGGCGCTGCAGTATGAAGATGCATTTGAAGATGAATTAACAACGCACAACCCGCATTGCATCAGCTTTGCGGAACTCGATGCTGCCTCGAACCGCCTGGCCCGTTATCTGCAGGCGCAGGGCGTCGGCGCTGAGCAGCGCGTGGCAGTGTGCGCGGCGCGTTCGCCCGAATTTGTGCTGGGTTTGCTGGCCGTCTTAAAGGCCGGTGGCGCTTACCTCCCGATTGATCCTACGCTGCCATCAGAGCGCATCGCTTTTTTATTGGCCGATGCCAAGGTGCAGTGCGCGCTTGGCGATGTCGATGGTGTGATCGCGCTTGATGCTACCGGGACGGCGGCGATTGCGCTTGCCGATGATGGCGTCTGGTCAGACTGCGATGCTGCGCCATTGCGCTGTCGGCCCGATCCGCTTGCCGCTGCTTATTTAATCTATACCTCCGGCTCGACCGGACGGCCTAAAGGCGTCGTGGTCAGTCATGGCGCGTTGGCCGATTATGTGTGCGGCATGCTGTCGCGCCTTGCGTTGGCACCTGATGCGAGTATGGCGATGGTGTCTACCGTGGTCGCTGATCTGGGGCATACCGTGCTGTTCGGGGCGCTCTGCTCGGGGCGCTTGCTGCATCTGATTTCTGCGGACCGTGCGACCGATCCCGACTACTTTGCCGCGTATATGAAAACGCATCAGGTCGGTGTGCTAAAGATCGTTGCCAGCCATTTGCAAGGCCTGCTGCAAGCGGCAAATCCAGCCGATGTATTGCCGCGTCACGCCTTGATTTTGGGTGGCGAAGCGCTGCCTTGGGGTTTGTGCGAGACGGTGCATGAATGGCGTCCGGACTGCCGGGTGATGAATCATTATGGGCCGACTGAGGCGACGGTGGGGGTGTTGACGAATGAAGTGTTTTTCTCAAATTCCTGCTATGAAAATGGAGTGAATGTTCCAATTGGTGCGCCATTGCCGAACGCGCAATCCTGGGTGCTGGATCTGGATCTGAATCCTGTGCCGTTGGGGAGTGTTGGGGAGCTCTATCTGGGTGGTCCTGGCCTGGCGCGCGGCTATGCCGGGCAGGCTGGATTGACTGCGGAGCGTTTTGTGCCGCTTCCGTTTGCTGATGGCGCTGGTGGTGAGCGGCTGTACCGTTCTGGCGATCGGGTGCGCTTGCTGCCCGGTGGGGTGTTTGAGTTTCTTGGCAGGGTGGACGATCAAGTCAAAATTCGCGGTTATCGGATCGAGTTATCCGAGGTTGCGCAGGCGTTGCGGGTGTTGCCCGAGGTGGCTGCTGCGGAGGTGGTTGCTGCCGCTGTTGGCGGTGATGTAAGTCGCCATCAATTGGTGGGCTATCTGGTTCCGGTGGTGGGCAGGGTGCTCGATATTGTGGCGATCAAGGCGCTGTTGGCGCGCCGTTTGCCGGATTACATGGTGCCAACGCATTTGCTGGTGCTTGAGCGCATGCCGTACACGACGAATGGCAAGCTTGACCGTAAGGCGTTGCCTGCTATCGGGGAAGTGGGGCGCGTTGTGACTGATGTGGTCATGTCTGCTAACGAGTGTGTGCTGGCGGAGATTTGGAGGCTGGTGTTGGGGGTGTCTACGGTTGGTCTGAACGATAACTTTTTTGCCCTCGGCGGGGACTCTATTCTGAGTCTGCAAATCATTGCGCGTGCGCGTAAGCAGGGGCTGAAGTTGACGCCGAAGCAGTTATTTGAGCATCAAACCGTCGCTGCGTTGGCGCGGGTGGCGACAGTGCTGGTGTTGCCGACAACTGTTGCGCCGCCTGCGGTTGCTGCGGCTTTGCCGGGAGATGGTGTGATCTGCCTTACGCCGGTGCAGGAACATTTTTTTACCTTGGATATAGGCAATCGCCATCACTGGAATCAGGCGCTGCGCTTTACAGTCGCCGAGCCGCTCGATCCGGTGTTGTTGCGGCGGGCGCTGGTTGCGGTGGTGAGGCTGCATGCGGCCCTGCGCTGCCGTTATGAGCGTGCGCCGGATGGTGATTGGCAGGCGCGGATGGCGGCTGATGATGCGGTCAGCGATGCGCTGTGGTTGCATAGTGTTGTTGATGATGCGGGGCTTGATGCGCTATGTGACAAGGCGCAAAAAAGTTTGAGTATTCGTTCAGGTAGATTGTTGTGTACGGTGCTGGCCCAGCATCCTGATGGTGCGCAAACGGTCTTTATGGCGATCCATCATTTGGCGGTGGATGGGGTGTCGTGGCGCATTCTGCTCGATGATATCGGGACTGCTTATCGGCAACTGGCAGACGGTCGCGCGCTTGATTTACCTGTGCCAGAGAGTACCGGTGCTGCCTGGGCTGGGCGTCTGGCGGACTATGCATACAGCGATGCGTTGGCGGTGGAATTGCCTTATTGGCTGCGGCTTGCAGACTACTCTGGTGCTGTATTGCCGCAGGATATGCAGGGAGCAAGCAGCCGGGTAGCGGACGCCGGGCAGGTTGTGCTGACGCTGGACCGTGACCTGACGCGACGATTATTAAAGGATGCTCCGGCGGCTTATCGCACTCACGTGAATGATCTTTTGTTGACGGCGCTGGCACGGGTTGTGGGCCGTTTTAGCGGGACATCTGAAGTGTTGGTTGAATTGGAAGGACATGGGCGGGAGGCGTTGTTTGAGGAGATTGATTTGTCGCGCACCGTGGGGTGGTTTGCCAGCCACTTTCCGGTGTTGTTGGCAGGGGGAGCTGATGATGCTGGTGCGGCCATTTGTGCGGTCAAGGAAACCTTACGCGGCGTGCCGAATAAGGGGATCGGTTTTGGTGTGCTGAAAAGTCTGGCTAGTCCCGCAGTACGCACACAGATTGCCGCCTTGCCGATACCACGGGTGACCTTTAATTATCTTGGGCAATTTGATGCCAGCGCCGATGACGATGCTTTGCTGCGTCCGCTATTTGGTCAGTCCGGGGCGGAGCGCGATGGCAGTGGGCCGTTATCTAACTGGCTGGCAATTCATGGTCAGGTAGCGGCTGGCGAATTGTCGCTGACCTGGGTTTTTAGCCGTGAAATGTATCGACCTGAGACGATGCAGCGCTTAGCTGAGGCTTATCGGGTCGAACTGACGGCGTTGATCGACCATTGTTGCGCGGCGGTATCCGGTGGCGTCACGCCATCGGACTTTCCGTTGGCGGCCTTGAACGCCGCTGAGGTGATGCGTTTGCCAGCAGCGGCGCGGGAAGTTGAGGATATTTATCCGGCCACGCCGTTGCAGCAAGGTCTGCTATTTCACGCCTTGTATGCGCCGCAAGAAGTGTCTTACGTCAATCAATTGTCGATGACGCTGACCGACCCGGATGCCGATCGTCTGGCTGCTGCCTGGCAGGCGGCGTTGGATAAGCACGCTATTTTGCGCACCGGGTTTTGGCATGACGGGGTGGCAAAGCCGCAGCAAATCGTCCATCGCGCTGCCCGTCTGGTGATGGCGCGTGAGGACTGGCGTGGTAAAAACGATCAAACGGCGGCGCTGGTTGCGCTGTGTACGTCCGAGCATCGGCAACCATTTGATTTGACGCATCCGCCCTTGATGCGGCTGGCGCTGGTGCGCTTGACGGAGAGTCAGTATCGACTGATCTGGACGCGCCATCATTTATTGCTCGATGGCTGGAGTACGGCGCGGCTGTGGGCGGAGGTGCTGCAACATTATGCGCATGCACCTGTGTCACCCGCCAGCCGGTCAAGCTACCGCGACTACATTGCGTGGCTGACCGGACAGGATATCGCCGCAAGTCGGGGTTTCTGGGAGCGCTGCCTTGCGGGAGTGGATACGCCGACGCTGTTGGCGGGGGCATTTTCTGAGCATGCAGCCAATGCAGCTACCGGCTACGGCACGCTAACGTTGGCGTGGAGTTGTGCCGATACCGCACGCTTGCAACATTTTGCGCGCGATACCCGCGTGACATTCAATACCCTGATGCAAGGCGCGTGGAGTTTGCTGCTGCAACATTACACGGGCAAGTCCAGCGTGGTGTTTGGCACGACCGTGGCTGGTCGTCCCGCTGATCTGGTGGATGTGGAGCAGGTATTGGGCTTGTTTATCAATACGCTGCCGGTGGTGGCGACGCCGCAGTCGGGGCTGTCGGTCGAGGCTTGGTTGCGGGTGTTGCAGGCCGATAATCTGGCGCTGCGTGAGCATGAACACACGCCGTTGTTCGAAATCCAGCGCTGGGCCGGATCGGGTGGTCAGGCGTTGTTCGATAGTTTGATCGTGTTTGAAAATTATCCGGTTGCGCGTGAATGGTCGGAGCAGGATGAGAATTCGCTGCGCTTTAGTGAGCTTGTCAATGTCGAGGCGACGACTTATGCACTCACGTTGGTGGTCAATAATGCCGAAACACTGTCGGTTGATTATGGCTTTGATCGTGCCTTGTTGGATGCGGATGCCGTCCGGCAAGTACATGCGCATTTTGTGATGCTGATTAATGAGCTGGCGCAAGATGGGCAGCGTCCTTTGGGGCGGGTGTTGATGCCGTCGCAACTGGAGCAGCGCGAACTGACTTTGACGGCGGTGAGTGCGACTAATGTTGATGCTCGGGCCGACGCTATTGCCAGTGATAGCGATGCGCCGATGACGCAGACGGAGCAAAAAATTGCGGCCATCTGGGGCGATGTGCTTGGGGTGGCCGCGATTGGCCGCAGCGATAATTTCTTTGCGCTGGGCGGACATTCGCTACTGGCGATGCAGGTGATGTCGCGTTTGAGGTCGGAGTTTCAGATCAGTGTTCCGCTGCGCCGCTTGTTTGACGTGGCGACGTTGGCGGGCTTTGCTCAGACAGTGGAGCAGGCTGGCGATAAGGCATTGAATGCAAGCAAGCTCGATGCGCTGGACGCGTTATTGGGTGAAATGGAGGGCCTATGAAGTCGACTGAAAGGCCACCTGAAACGCCGCCTGCAGCGCCAACAAATGCCATCAGTGAAGATCGCATGCTGGCGCTTGCACGCCGTTTTGCGGAGTTGACAGCGGCGCAGCGTACGCTGTTCTTGCAGCGCTTAGAAGGGGAAAATATTGACTTCAATTTATTGCCGATTCCTTCGCGTCATGCTCCACATAAGGCTGACGCAGCCGAGGGTGCGCTGCCAGCTTCTTACGCGCAGGTGCGTCTTTGGTTTTTGTGGCGACTGGAACCGGACAACCCGACCTACAATCTGGCCGGTCGGCTAAGGCTGACGGGAGAGATCAATCATGCAGCGCTGGCGGCGAGTGTGAATGCGCTGGTTGCGCGCCATGAATCGCTGCGCACGACATTTAGCGCAGGTCCTGATGGTGCTGCGCTGCAGAAAGTGCATCCACCTGCGCCGTTGATCATTACCTGGCGTGATTGCCGTGCTATGAGCGCGGCCCAGTTGTCATCGATTCGTGCTCGATGAACCGGGCGCTTAGAGAAGCTATCACCGACTG
>NZ_JBRIIQ010000114.1:0-12387 GCF_052976905.1 Glaciimonas sp. GG7
ATCACCCGCTCATCAGCCTGCACCTCAGACATCTTCCCTTCAGCCAGCACAGACCCTTCATGCAAAACGGTCACCTTGCCTTGCTGAGCAATCTCAGTCACAAACCCCATATCATGCTCAACGACCACAATCGAATGCTTGCCCCGCAATTCATTAAGCAACTCAGCAGTACGCGAAGTCTCCGCATCCGACATACCAGCAACAGGCTCATCCAACAACAACAACTGCGGCTCCTGCATCAACAACATCCCAATTTCCAACCACTGTTTCTGCCCATGCGAGAGCAACCCCGCCAACCGATGCTCTTGCCCATTAAGCCGAATCAACTTTAAAATTTCTTCAATCTTCCCCAGCTGCTCCGACGACAAGCGTGCAAACAACGTCACCCTCACACGTTTGTCCATCTTCATTGCCAGTTCCAGATTCTCAAACACCGTGTGTTGTTCAAACACAGTAGGGCGTTGGAATTTACGGCCGATGCCAGCGTGGGCGATGTGGTATTCGGTGAGTTGGGTCAGATCGATGGTTTGACCGAAAAACGCCGTGCCGGAGGTCGGGCGGGTTTTGCCGGTGATGACGTCCATCATCGTGGTTTTGCCCGCACCATTGGGGCCGATGATGCAGCGTAGTTCGCCGACTGAAATATCCAGATTCAGATTATTCAACGCCTTGAAGCCATCGAACGAGACGGTAATGTTTTCCAGATACAAAATCGCGCCGTGGGTAGTGTCTAAGCCTTCGGTTTTGATCCGTGCGTAGGAGGTTCCCTGTCCGTTGTCAACAATGTTGGAGGGGATCTGGGGAGTGTAGGACGCGCTCATGCAGACTCCTTATTGGCACTATTGGTACTGAATTTCAGTTTGAGTTTGCTCACCAGGCCGACGATTCCTTGCGGCATAAAGAGGGTGACCAGGATGAAGATCAGGCCCAGTGCGTAGAGCCAGAGTTCGGGGAATGCACCGGTCAGCCAGCTTTTCAAACCATTGACTGTGAACGCACCGATGATCGGGCCGATCAGCGTGCCACGGCCACCGACGGCGGCCCATATCACCATTTCGATGGAGTTGGCCGGTGACATTTCGGATGGGTTGATGATGCCGACTTGCGGGACATATAACGCGCCTGCAATGCCGCACAGGATGGCGGAGAGGGTCCAGACAAACAGCTTGAACCAGAGCGGGTTGTAGCCGATAAACATCAGACGCGACTCGGAGTCCCGTACGGCTTGCAGCACGCGGCCCAGACGGGATGTGACGATCCAGCGGCAGAGTAATAGCGTGCCTGATAAAAACAGAAAAGTGATCAGATACAGCACGGCTTTGGTGGAGGGGGCGGTGATCGAATAACCGAGTATCCGTTTGAAGTCGGTGAAGCCGTTGTTGCCGCCGAAGCCGGTGTTGTTGCGGAAGAACAGCAACATGAAGGCGAAGGTCATGGCTTGCGTGATGATCGAAAAATACACGCCTTTGATACGCGAGCGGAAGGCGAAGTAACCGAAGACAAACGCCAGCACGCCAGGAATCAGAACGACTAAGGCCATGCAGTACCAGAAGTTGTCGGTCAGCGACCAGAACCACGGATAGGTTTTCCAATCAAGGAAGATCATGAAGTCGGGCAGGTTGCTTTGATACACACCGTCGCGGCCGATGGCGCGCATCAGATACATACCGTGCGCGTAGCCGCCTAGTGCAAAGAATACGCCGTGACCGAGCGAGAGTATGCCTGCGTAACCCCAGACCAAATCGAGCGCCATGGCGGCCATTGCGTAGCACATGAACTTGGCGATGAGGGCGACGGTGTAGCTGGAAATATGTAGCGCGTGACCGTCAGGAAAACTCAGATTGAGGATCGGTAACAGGCATAGCGCGATGCCGCAGACAATGATGCCGATCCATGCCGGGCGTGAAAATAGCGACGCTTGTGCGGAGACTAAAGGGGGCAATGGCGGTAATGTTGCGTGCGTGGCATCGGTTGCCAACGGCGGCGTTTTTACAGTAACGGTACTCATTCGACGCTCCTGCCTTTCAGTGCAAACAAGCCTTGCGGGCGTTTTTGAATGAAGATAATGATGAAGACCAGAATCGCAATTTTGGCCAGCACAGCGCCTGCCACGGGTTCTAAGAATTTATTGACTTCGCCCAGACCGAGGGCGGCAATGACGGTCCCTGCGAGTTGGCCGACGCCGCCTAAGACGACGACCATGAACGAATCGACGATGTAGCCTTGACCGAGATCGGGGCCGACGTTGCCGAGTTGGGATAAGGCCACGCCGCCTAAACCGGCGATGCCGCAGCCGAGGCCAAAGGTCATCATGTCGATCTTGTCGGTTGCGACACCGACGCAGGCAGCCATGCGGCGGTTTTGCATGACGGCGCGCACAAACAGGCCGAGCCGGGTTTTATTGAGAATGAGCCAGACCGCGATGACGACGAATATGGCGAAGAAAATAATCACAATCCGGTTGTAAGACAGTACCAGCGAGCCTAGGACGGTGATGCCGCCGGACATCCATGACGGGTTGGCGACTTCGACATTTTGCGCACCGAAAATCGAACGGACGGTTTGCATCAACATCAGGCTGATACCCCAGGTGCAGAGCAGGGTTTCGAGCGGGCGTCCGTATAACCAGCGCAGCACGGCGCGTTCTAGCGCAATGCCGACGGCGGCGGTGACGATGAAGGCGGCGGGCAGGGCGACGATCAGATAGGCGTCTAGCGCGCCGGGCAGAAATTTACGAAATAACAGTTGGCACACATAGGTGGTGTAAGCGCCAATCATCAGCATTTCGCCGTGGGCCATGTTGATGATGCCCATGAGGCCGAAGGTGATGGCTAGGCCCAGGGCGGCTAGCAGTAAGACGCTGCCGAGCGAGATGCCGTAGAACAATTTGCCGATGAATTCGGTGGTGGCGAGTTGGCGATTGAGTGCCCCTAGCGTGCGCACGGTTTCGATGCGGATGGCTTCGTCTGGCTCGATAAAACTGCCGTCGGGATTTTTATCCAGCAAGCGTAACAGGGCCGGTTTTATGCTGGCGTTGGTGCTGGTGGCCAGTGTTTTGATGGCGGCTTTGCGCAAGGCAGGATCGGTCGCTTGCAGATTGGCGGTGGCGATGACTTGTTGCAGCGTGGCTTGAATGTCTGGATCAGTTTCTTTATGTAGCGCCTGATTGATCAGCGGGATTTGCGCCGGATCAGCCGTTTTGAGTAAGTCTGTTGCGGCTGCTGCACGTAGCTTGCGGTCGGGAGAAAAGAGTTTGAGGCCGGAGAGTGCGCCTTCGACTGCGCCGCGCAGACGGTTGTTGACGCTGATGCCTTCGGCGTCGTCTGGCGTCGGGCCTGATTTATCGGTTGCCGGATAGAAGGCAGGATTGTCGGTTTTGCTGTCGTCGACGATCAGGATGTCGCCGTTGGGGCGGGCGTAGAGCGCGTCGGTATTGAGCGCGTTGAGAACGTTGGTGGCGTCGCTGTTGGCGAGCGCTGCGATGGTATTGACGGCGGCGATACGCGCATCCGAATCGTCGGAGGCCAGCGGGGCCAGTAGGGCGGGATCGATCGCTGCGCAGGCGCTGATGGCTTGAGTACATAGCCAGCCAGCGAGCAGTGCGGTGCCGATAATTCTGGTGAAAGGTTTCATGTTTTTTTCTTTGATGCGGATCGTCTGTTGGCTATCTTTAAGACGACAACGCCGGGTATTTGCCCGGCGTTGTTATAGGCTACTTACGCATGACGTATTACAGCTTTTGCTTGCCTTCGTTACCCACGATGTACGGGCTCCAAGGTTGCGCGCGGATGGTGGTCTTGGTTTTGTTGACGACGTTGAACTGACCGTCAGCTCTGATCTCGGCGATCATCACTGGCTTGTGCAGATGGTGATTGGTCGCATCCATTTCTAAAACGTAGCCGGATGGCGCGTTGAATTTTTGACCGCCCATTGCGGCGATGACTTTGTCGGTGTCCGTTGAGTGGGCTTTTTCTACAGCTTGTTTCCACATGTAGATACCGACGTAAGTTGCTTCCATCGGATCATTGGTAACCACTGTCTCGGCGTTAGGCAGTTTTTGCGCAACGGCGTAGGCTTTCCATTTTTTGATGAAGGCGGCGTTAGTTGGATTTTTGACTGACTCAAAATAATTCCATGCAGCCAGATGGCCGACCAACGGCTTGGCGTCAACGCCACGCAGTTCTTCTTCGCCGACTGAGAAGGCAACGACGGGGACGTCAGTAGCTTTCAGGCCTGCATTGCCGAGTTCTTTGTAGAACGGAACGTTAGAGTCGCCATTGATGGTGGAGATCACAGCCGTTTTGCCGCCAGCGGAAAACTTCTTGATGTTGGCAACAATGGTTTGATAGTCGGAGTGGCCAAACGGTGTGTAGACCTCGTCGATATCCGTATCTTTGACACCTTTGCTATGCAAGAAAGCGCGCAGGATTTTGTTGGTTGTGCGTGGATAGACGTAGTCGGTGCCGAGCAAGACAAAGCGTTTTGCGTTGCCGCCTTCTTTGGACATCAGATACTCAACCGCAGGAATGGCTTGCTGGTTCGGTGCTGCGCCAGTGTAGAAGACGTTTTTCTCGAGTTCTTCACCTTCGTACTGAACCGGGTAGAACAGCAGGCTGTTGGTTTCTTTAAAGACCGGCAGGACCGATTTACGTGATACCGAAGTCCAGCAACCGAAGACGACCGAGACTTTGTCTTGTGAGATCAGTTGACGGGCTTTTTCGGCAAACAGTGGCCAGTTTGAGGCTGGGTCCACGACGACCGGCTCAAGTTGTTTTCCCATTACGCCGCCATGCGCATTGATTTCTGCGATGGTCATCAAGGCGACATCTTTCAATGATGTTTCAGAGATCGCCATCGTGCCGGACAGGGAATGCAAAATGCCGACTTTAATAGTATCGGCGGCAAATGCTGCCGGGAGCCATGCTGCTGCGGCGAGTGCAAATGCGCCTAGTGCGGTAGCTTTCAAAACGGTACGACGTGACATGTTTTAATCCCCCTGGATTGGTATGCGTAAAAGAAAGCAATGAGTGAAAGCAATGAGTGAGAGTCAGAGAGTGAAATCACTCTTTTGACTTGACCACGGATATGCTTTAGCAGGATGCGTGCCAGTGCAATATGGGATTAATTTTTTGCTATTTGATTGCTCTATGGTTAATTTGTGGGGGTGATGCTTGTTTTAGGTGCGGCTTGATTTTTTTAGAGGGGGAGCTGCACTGATGTGGTGCGAATGCCGCGTGGGCTATGGGGATATTTGCTAACGACAGCAGATTTTTTGATGACTGTGCCGAATAAACGTACGAGGTCCGGTGCCTGTTTCACAATACCTTCGGTTAGCGCATCTTTGATCGCCTGTTCTCTTTGAGCCGGTGGAATTTTGCGCCAGCCCTCTTTGCCTGTTCTCATGGGGGACCCATGTAATTCCAGAGTGTGCGGGGATGAGGGATTATGTTTTTCTGTAATTTTATCTAGTGCCTGCTCAATCTAGTGCGTTTGGCGTTCAAATACGCTGACCCCGGCAAGAATAAAATATTCCTGGCTAGCATCTGAAGCCGAGCCGGACTCATCAACATAGAGCAAATACATTTTTGTTACCCATGAATTTAAATGCAAAACGGGCTACCCAAAGGTAGCCCGTTTTGCATTTAAATTTGGAGAGCCAGGTGAACAACCGTTCAACGCACCGTAAGAGACAGCACTCCCAACCCTAGCCACAATCTCACAAGAAAATATTTTAAACGTACAGAGCTAATGCCGGAGTATGCCGTATGGAAACACACTATCGTGTTGCTTTTGATTGAAATTAAGCAATATTCCTAACCTTTTGGACCGTTCATGTTCGTCAGACTCTGAGGTAGAACAGGACGTTGGTATTGCTTTTTTATCGGAATTGGATGTGCTATTTATTTAAAATGTACACACAGCGGAGCAGCATTATGCACACTAAAGTTTTTAAAAATGGCAACTCCCAAGCTGTTCGTATTCCGGCCGAAATCGCTTACGAAAGCACGGACATCGAACTTGATATCGTGCGCGTCGGAAACAAAATCATTATCTAGCCAGTCGCGCAATCTCTCGGCGACATCTTGCGGCAAATGACGCTGCTTCCCAACTTCATGTCGGAAGGGCGTGGCGATCAGGAGTAGAAAGAGCGGGAGTCATTGTGATGCCGAAATACCTGCTTGATACCAACATCTGTATTTACATCATGAAACGTACCTCGGAGCAGGTCGCGCAGCGTATGGATAGTTGCTTGCTCGGGGAAGTCGTGATGTCTTCTATTACTTACGCAGAATTGGCGTTCGGGGTGTTGTGTGCAGAAGATCCTGCCGAGGCTGGGGAGCAGCTTGATACGCTTATCAAAGCTGTGCCGATGGTCTCTTTTGATGCGGCAGCGGCGACGGAATATGGATTTATATGGCTTGCGACGAAAGAGCGCAAAAAGGATCTGAAGGACAAACTGATTTCAGCGCACGCAGTGACCTTGAATGTGACCATCGTCACCAACAACGTTGACGATTTCAAGGTTTATCCGGGCGTCAGAATTGAGAACTGGGTCGAAGCAAATTAGTTCAGCGCAAAAACACCCGATTCATGATTTGCGTCACAGGATAGGCAACCAAAGTCTGGATGGCGGGGGGTAAACCGAGCGGGCGCAGCATCATTTTGATCGTCATTTCGGCGCGTAAATGGGTGCGCACGGTGGCGTTCATCATGGCGCTGATGGCTTTGATGCGCACGGGATCGCGGGCGTGTTCCGGGTCGCGAAACGCAAGGACGTGGCGTAATGCGCAGGCGCTGTCTTCGGTTTTCATCTCTAGCGTGCGGCGACGCAGAGCGCCGAAGATATGGCGGCGGCTGAGGTCTTCTTTTTGGCGCAGGCGCTGGAAATAGCTGAAGAAGTGTTTGTAATGATTGACTTCATCATTGGCGATACGGCTGGCGAGGTCGCGCATGACGGGCTCGTCGGTGCTGCGTGCTAGCGCCTGATAGAAGGTTGCCGTGCCCGTTTCGACTACGCAGCGGGCGACCATTTCCAGGGCTTTGCTGGGTTCGAGAAGTTCGACTTTGCAATAACCGGAATACTCTTCGAGGAAGGACGCATACGCAAGTTGCCATGGGAATTCTGGCCAGACGTGCGCGATGTAGGCTTGCAGCGCCTTGCCATGTTGTAATTCTTCGACTTCCCAATAGCAGGTAAGCCATGCGGTGATTTCTGGATCGTCGTTGTAGTAGGCAATCAGATTTTGGGTGTACAGATCGGATCCGCTTTCAACGAAGGACGCGCAGGCTGCCAGATAGAACAGATTTTCATCAGAGCGGGTTTTGTCGACATCGATGGTTGAGAAGGCCAGATCAGCAATGGTCCAGTGCGGCGCGTGGTGTGTTGCGCGGTGTGGTGTTTGGTGTGAATCGTCGTGCGCTTGGTCCTCGCGGGATATTGTCATGATCAATCTCTCCAAATGGTTAGTGCATAAACGTCGCTGCCATCGCCAGATCGTTCAGTCGTATTTTTAGTCAAAACAATGATGCGGCCTTACTTAGCAAGATATTGAAATGCGTATACTTTGCAATCGTGCAAGTAGGACGAAGACGCGTGAATTTGGTTCAGATTCAATAACATCAACAGTACACCAACTTTCGTTTCGATTCCGCAAGTCCGCCAGCCGGCTCTCCGATGATTGCCGACAAACCGGTTCAACCCGGTGATGCCACCTCTTTTTTATGCAGCAAAAAATCCACGCCGTCGATAAAATTTCCGTCCGGTAAAACCGTGATAGCACGCAGGCCTGGATCGATCAGATGAAACTGTTTGAGCTGCTGCGGGGCGATCTGTAAAAAGTACAAACCTTTGGCGACGGCGGGGACGATGTAGTAGCCGTCCGAGCTGGTCTTCACCGTAGTCAATAACTTGCGATTAATGTCCAGTACTTCAATGTTGGTGTCCCCTAAGCCGCGCTTTGATGTTTTATCGACCAGATACACGGTACCGTCGATTTCACTCGTCATGGTCACGGGGAAATCAAGTTCGGCGACGTGGCCGGGGCGCGGGACTAACCGCAGACCTTTGAGCTGCGGGGTCCAGTAGGGGTCTTCCAGGGTTTGCGGATCGACTGCAATGTCGACATTTTCGCCCGTCGGCAAGCGGTCTAGCCAGGCGATGCCTGCGGCATCGGTGCGTGCCTGGGTTCGGCTACCGTTGACGGTAATGGCGACGTTCTTGAGCGGCTCGTCGCCTGCATTCATGACGCCGTCGCCGTTGTTGTCCAAAAATACCCGTACCGATGCCGCGCCGCTATCGGCTTTAGGTAGCGCATTAAAATGCCACTGCGCTTGTCTGGGTTCGCGCCCCATGGCAATAAATAGTTGCAGGCCGACGGTCAATGCACTATGGCTGGCGTAGCTGGTACTCAGGCCTAAACCGTAGCTCCCCAGGCTTTTGTTGAGGGCGGCGGTATACGATGTTTCGGCACTGTGGACCGAGCGCACCAGGCCGAGCGTGAGCAAGTAAGCTTGTCCCAGACTATGGTCGCCTGAGAGTACGACGGTCTCCAGTGTTGCATGGGGTTTGATGCTATAGCCTAACTGGCTGTTTAAGCCGAGTTCACCGACTCGACGGCTGAGTTGCAGGTTGCCGCTGGCGCTGGTAGTGTCGTTTGCGCTTTGCAATGTGACCTGATTGGATATGGCGGTCCGGTTCAGATAGGCTGCGATGCGCCCGCTCAAGGATAAATTGGTGGTGCCTGATTGAAACTGATCGCGCTGTAGTTCTATGCTGACCGGCAGGCGCGGTAGAAATCCGGTGCTCAGCGCGCCATCTAGTCTGAGGTTGTCGCGTGTTTTTAATGGGTCGGCACTGGCTGAAAAGACCTGACTGCTGAAATCGTTCAGTAGCAAATGGGTATAACTGACGGCGACGCTGCCAAGCCGGGTTTTGAGTTCGGCATCGTTGAGCCAGCCGCCATTCGATGATCTGGAAAAATTGTTGCTGAGGATGAACGATTGCCAAAAACCGCGCAGCCCGACGCTGCTATACAACTGTGCGGCGGCGTTACTCCCCAGCGTCGCTGGCATGCGGACCATAGCCCCGGTTGCGGTCAGATATTTGTTTAAGCCCCATTCAAACTGGGCCACTGAGCGCGATGCTCCTGCGTCGTCGCGGTGTTCGGTGATGCTGTAATAAAACATACCGGGTGGCGTGCTGCTCTGGTCCAGCAAAAATTCCTGCTTTTCGACGCGCTGCTGGCCGAGTGGGCCGTGGAATACTAGCCGGAATGCATTGTTTCCATACGATAGCGGTTGGTCGTCAAAGCTATACCGGCCATCGGCACGCGCCGCCTGAAAACCGACTAAGGCTTCATTGAAATACAGTTCCACGTCCCAACCGGGCGGCAAGTCGCCTTGCAAGGTATGACGGTCAAAGCTGGTGGGTTGATTGAGCGGGCGGTTGCTCAGCATGAGGCCATAGCCGTGACCAACCGGGGTAGTGTTGCCGATATTGGTCACGCCAGGCACGCTCACACCGTTGCCAAACATGACCGAACGCGCTCGTAAAGGGCCGAGCAGACCTGCATCGGGATCGTGACGGGCTAGCGTAAAGCGCAGATCCGGGGTGGGCTTTTGTTGGTTGCTGCTGACATACAACGCCGCCTCGGTGCCGAGTAAATCTGTCGTCAGGTAGGCTGTGTAGCTGGCGCTGGTCTGGCGATTGCCATTGCTGGCGCTAGCACCCAACCCCAGCGTCTGGTCGATAAACGGAACGCCCAGTAAGCGATATGGCATGGCTAGCCGTGGATACTGTGGGTCTTGATAGCCGTGGGTGTGGTTGCTGGCTTTTGCACCCTTATGTTCGCGCTCCAGCCGCTCTTGCAAGGGCAGCCGCTCTCTTGGTTTGACGCGAAGAGTAAGACGCGACAGGTCAACCTCAAGATCGAGTGGAAGCCAGCGCGCCAATAGCGTGCTGGCGACATAAATATCATCGCCGTAGAACTTGATGAGGGCCGGATCAACGCTTTGGGTTTTGCCGCTCAGCATGATGCTGGCCTGTGTCAGATTCAGGCTGAAGCTGCGTGCTTCGCTGAGGACATAACCGTCCGCTGTACCTTGCGCAGGGTGGGTTTTGATCGCTAGCGTCAGCAGCCGCGCCAGCTCGCCCAACGGCAAAAAAGTCTCGCTGCCGTATTGATAGGTGGTCATCGCCTCGGTCAGCACATCGCCGTCGAGCTGGACGTCAAGCAGCACCAGATTCTGGTCTTCAACAGGGGGTGCTGCCAAGGCCATAAAAGGCGAAAGGACTAGCAGCATCAATAAAACTACCAGGACTACACGGTGCGCGTAGTCACTGGTAAGGGAGCGTTTCACGGCAATTCAATGACGGTTTCTGCCAGTAACTTACCGCCCGCATCCGGGCGCTCCCGATAGGTCACATGCAGGCTGCCACCTTTGAGCACGATTCCTGAGGGCGGTTGCAGCGCTAGCTTGACGCGACGCGATGCATTGGGAGCGTAGACGGCCACGCCGCCAGCCTTGCCGATAGCATGTTCGCTGCCGCCGTGTGGGGTGAAGCTGGCGTTCAGATCGCCATATACCGAGCTGTTGCCGCTGCGCTCGAGTACCAGTGCGAGCATGATTTCTTTGGTGTTTTCAGCTTTGAGTAATGTCAGACCGGAGAGCGCCACCTCAGCGCTGGTATCGCCCTGGCGCACGATGATGGGAATGGTGGCACCAATGAGGGCCGTGAGGGTGATCCCGATCTCAGTGCCGCCGTTTGCTCCTTGCGCGTCGATGCTGGTGGCGCTTTTGTCGTCCGGGAGTCGGTCAAACTGTAAGTGCGAACGGTATTCTCCCGTTGCCAGATCGGCCGGTTTGCGTAAAGATATCCGCACAGTTTGGCCTATCCCCGGGGCTAACACTACCTGGCGCGGCGAGTAGCGGATTAATCTGTCGGCAAATAACTCACCCGGTAATGGGCTATCGACCAGAGAAAACTCGCCGGTCTCATTCATGCGCCGGTTTACTACGCTGATACGGTAGGTTGCGGTTTCTTCACCATTGTTTATGAGTTCAAGTTGTGCTGAGCGCTGATTTTTGTCGAAGACGATCCGGGTCGGATACAGCATCAGGTCGGCCAGTGCGGGCCGCGCGGCTAATAACAGGATTGCTGCGATCAGTAGCCACGCGCAGGCATGCAGAGTGAAGCGCGCCTTGGCAAAGTACGATGAAAACTCCGCAGCCCAAGGGCGCAGACCAATAGTAGGGTTCAACATGTTAATTCCTGTGAGTTTCGGGTGAAAGTATTGCGTGCAAATGGCTGTCAACAACTACTTCAGTTGTTTCAGTTGTAATTGACGGTGACGGTAAAGGTACCGTTATAGGCGCCGTTGGCCTGATTGTTGCCGACACTCAGCGTGGCACCGACCATCAGCATTTGCGTCCCGCCGCTGCTAAATACGCCGCTCAGGCTGGGTTTGCTGGTGAAATTGTTGACTGCCATGCTGGCACCATTCGGGGCTGACGCGGTACCACCGGGCAATCCGGTGCCGCCACTTAAGGACACAATGCCGTTGGGCGGCAAATTGATGGAGTAGGTCAAGTTGGGTTGACCGCTGACGCTAAATACCCCGGCAGAGCCGTTGTCTGAAGACATCAGGACAATTCCGCCAAAACGGCTGCGCAGACCGGTCGCACTCATAGTGAGGGTGCCGCCGCTACCGGCTGCGAAGCTACCGAATCCCAGCGCCTGCGTATTGGTCACAATCTGTGCCTGACCTGCTGATGCGACCATTACAGTGCAAGCTGCGCATGCCAGCCTGCACCAGACCTGATAGGTTTTCACAATGGGTTTCCCAGAAACAAAATAGCGAGGAGACCCCGCGTTTTTGCTTAGTTGTACTCGACTGCGACCGCGACGCTGCCTGTGTAGTCAGCATGCGCTACTTGCGTGGCGGAGACCGACAGCGCACCGCCGACGTAGATCGATTGCGCACCAGAAGCCAGCGTGCCGCCGCCAGTACTCACATCGCCAGTGGTCGCACCAGCGCCGCTAAAGCTGCTAAAGATAGCCAGTGCCATGCTGTCCGCGGGTGTCGAAGTGCTGGCAAGCGTGGTACTGGTATTGGCAAATGTGACGCTGTAAGTAGAACTGCCGTCTCCGGTGACATTAAATTTAGCAGCAGTCGGCGTTGTGCCGATACTTGACAGGATCGGTCCGGAAGCAGTCCGGGCACCGCTGGTACTGACTGTAACGGTGCCGCCTGCGCCATGGGCAAATGCGCCAAAGGCGAGATCAGAAGCCTTGGTAATGGCGATCGGTACTAACACCGTGGCGCTCGTAGCGGCAGTTGAGGGGGCTGCGGTACTGTTGACGCCAAAACCAGCGCAAAGAACGAC
>NZ_JBRIIQ010000115.1:0-12373 GCF_052976905.1 Glaciimonas sp. GG7
CCGGACGACGTCCGATCAGGTTGGCGGGGACGTTGTCGGGCAGGCTGATCGGGAGCTCTGCGTTGTTGGTGGCGAGATTGTTGCTCAGCAACGGGCGGGTAATCGCGTCCCCGGCAGACGGGCCTTGTCCGCTCAGGGTGGCAATCTGGTTGCGACTCAGGGCAATGGCTTCGTTGATCTTTTCAATGGCCGCGCGGGTGGTCGGCAGTGTGGTTTCTGCCTGATTGACTTCTAGCCCGGTGCCGATGCCAGCATACAGGCGGCGTCGCGCAATCTTGACGATGGCTTGCTGTTGTGTCAGAGACGCCTCGGCGATATCTTTGAGTACAAATTGCGTGGCTAGTTGGAGATAGCTGCGTACCACCATGCCTTCCAGATTCAATTGCGCAGCACGCGCTTCGGCGGCGCTGACGTGGACATGATCGAGCGCGGCTGCCAGGACATTGCGATCCTTGTCCCACAGATCGAGGTTGTAACTGGCTTTGATGCGAGCGTCGTTACTCCAGTCCCAGTTGCCTCCCAAGGGTGCGGGATAGAGGCCGTCGCTGGTAAATAGCTCCCGCGTGAGCGAGGATTCGGCACTGACTTTGGGCAGGGTGGCGGCTTGGGCGACGCCGGCCATGGCGCCCGCTTGCCGAATCCGGGCCTGGGCTATCTTGATAGAGGGACTATCGGCGATTGCTTGCTGGACCAGACTGTCGAGTTGCGGATCGTGCCAGGCTTGCCACCAGGTGACGGTCGGCCATTGTGCGTTGATCTCGGTGGCGTTCATCGCGGCGCTGTTGTTGAGCAAGTGACCGTCACTGAGTCGGGCCTGTGGATCGATGCCGGAAAAACTGGCGCAGCCGTTGAGCAGCATGAGCAGTGTCAGTAGCGCAAATGATGACTTGATGCGCGCTGTTGGAAGGGGCGAGAAAATGTTGTGTGGCAACGTCGAGGCAAGAAACTGCATGTAAAACCCAATGGATGGTGGATGCTGAAGCTACGATCTGATGCATAAATTTATCTGATATTTATGCGTAAGATTGGTGAGGGGAAAGGCTTCTTATAACGGCGAAACGCCACTGTGGGTGGCGTTTCGCTGACATCTGCAATACCTATAGGATATTGGTTGCTGATGCTTATTGCTTATTCACTGCTTATTTACCGCTTATTTACCACTTAGTTGCCGGTATAAAGGCCAACCTGCAACCTGTCTCCTACATGTTTTTCAACTTGTGTACGGGTCAGGTTACTTTTTTCGGACACCAGAACCGGATATTCATTGCCAACATTGACCAGGCCTTGTGCACGTGCCTGGACTAATTCGGCGCGGACATCAGCGCGGCTTTTGGTCGAGACAAAAGGTGTTTCCGGTGGATAGAGCGCACCAGCGGCAGCGCTACCGGCAGCAACTAAGACAACTAAACCAGCGATCAATTGTTTGGTGTTCATTTTTTATTCTCCAAAAGTTTAAGGGATAACACCGGGCTCGGCGGAACAGGCATAAGTGCAGCCCGTCGGGTCCTGCCTCGGTGAACGGGCACTTGCTTCACAGATCACTGTGGGGTTGCTTGTGTGTTGCGTCCATCGATGAAGCTAAGTGTATAGAGACTTTTATTGGCAATAAACAATGATATTTGTAATTTACTATTTCATTATTGGAAATAATAGCGGTGATTATTGTGGTATATAGTTTATGATTATTGATGTTATCGATGTGATAGTTGTTTTGTTTTTGTGCAATATGTGAGCGGTAAACGCATGCAGCCCGGCGTTTTGAAAACGCCGGGCTGCATGGATATCACAAGGCCTAAGGTATCAGAGGCCTAAGCAGGGTGCAGATTATTGCCCCGTCAAACGCCGTCTGACGCTGAAACTATAGGCAATCGGACGCGCCAACAAGATCGGGTCCGCCGATGGGGCGATGCCGTCAACCAGAATGAGCGGGTTAAAGGCGAGCGCTTTTTGCGCTGTCAGGCTGTCTGGCGACATGGTGTCGAGGCTCAGCACACCTAAGTCGATTTGTGGGTTGTTGTCTGACCAAACGACAGTGCCGTCATTGATGACGTCGCCCGGAATGGCAAGTTGCGCGCTGATGCGGAATGTGACCGGGCCTTTTGCCAGACGGACTGGCAATTCATCCATTAAGTAGTCAGGACTGGCGCTGGCAACTTGCGCGTCGGTGAGCGATTGCGCACCAGCCAACGGTTCGATGCGATAGCGTGCGTAACGGCTTTCGCCTTTTGCGTTAGTAAATTGGAAGGCATTGACGCCGTAAAAGGCGAGCGTGCCGAAACTGACCGGAGGCGGTTTTGGCGTGGTAACGAAGGCTTTAGCCGCAGGATGCGTGGCGAGAAACTGTTCGACTGGATTCGGTTTAGGCGAATCCGGCTTGGTGGCTGCAACCGCATTGAGGAAGGTTAAGAAATCTTCAGGGTTGGCAACCGGAAAGCCGTTGAAGGAAATGCTGACAATATCGGTGATCGCATTGTCCGGCAGTTGGAAGCGGATCGCGATGCCGTGCGGGCTGGCGCTCGGTGATGCGTCGGGCATGGTCGGCAATCCGCTTGGATCCGAAAAGCGCACGATGACCGGTACGGCTTGCAGAAAATGCGCAGCCTTACTCAGGCTGGGCGCAGCCGCAGAAGGCGTGAAAGTGCCGGTGACGACGATGCCTTTGGCATGATTGGCGCGATAGCCTTTGTAAGGGCCTTTGACCAATGCGGTCATCGTATCAACGATCTTTTCATTGACGTTTTTTTCTGGCGCGGCTTGGTCGGCGGCGATGGCTTGGGTGCTTAGCGCAAACGCTGTTACACCAGCTAGCATGGTGAGGACCGATAGGGCAAGACGGGGAAAGTGAGGGGATTTTTTCAAGATTACTCCGGGAGGGGCGTGGATTTAAATGCAATAAACGCATAATGATAGATGCATTTTATGTTTATTGCTGATGATGTGCCGTTCCGTGCGGGGTAATCGTGATACCGTAATTTTTATTGAACGCCATGCGTCAGGCGCGCATTGAGTAGTGTGGAAAAATCTCGGTTGGTATCCACAAACATATGAACATACACTTCGTGGTCTTTGACTTGGTAAATGATTCTGGTTTTTCCAACAAGGCGTTGGCGATAATCAGTTAAGCCAAGTTTTGTGACTTCATCTGTTATTGCTCCTGCAAAAGGCATTTCACCTATCTGCGTCAACATTTTTTTGAAATCGGCTTTAATTTCCATCCATCCATTTTCGCCAAACTTCATCTTTACCCATTTCCTGATTTCCCGATAATCGATCTTGGCATAATCAAGAACTTTTACTTGGCGAGTCATTGTTGATCTTCCTTCTCCATTTCAGCAAAAAAAGACTCGGCATCTTGAAATTTACCTTGCTCAATCTGCTTCTGACCAAGTGCAAGAATTTTCAAGAGTGCCATTGTTTCTTGTTGTTGCTCGTAACTGCGGATGTCTATGACGACCATCTTCGCTTCGCCATTTTGGGTGATGATGAGAGGGTTTCTGTTGTCATCAAAATCTCTGATGATTTCGGCAGCATGGGATTTGAGATAAGAAATCGGTTTAATTTGCTCAGAGAATTTCATGGTGTTTTCCTTGTGTTCAGTTGATTGAGTGATAAAGGACTAAATTTAGTCTAAATTTGGTTTTATGTCTACTGAGATGCATTAAAACTTGCATCGAGGCATGCGGGTAGCCTTACTTACTACCCCGCATTGCCATTCGACATAATGATCCCGCCACCCAAACAAACATCCCCGTCATACAGCACCGCCGATTGGCCGGGGGTGACGGCCCATTGCGCTACGTCGAAATCTAATTTGAAATTGTCGGTAACGTCGTCGCTTTGTGCCGCGCTGAAATTGCACGCCATGTCAGCCTGACGATAGCGCGTTTTGGCCGACAATTGCGCCTGCTCAGGCGCTGTGCCTGCGACCCAGCTGACTTGTCCGGCTTGCAAGGTCGAGGACAGCAACCACGGATGATCGTGGCCTTGCACTACGTGCAGGGTGTTATTGGGGATGTCTTTTCTGGCGACGTACCAAGGGTCGCTGTCGCCGACCGCATTTTTGTGCGATTGCATGCCGCCGATGCCGATGCCTTTGCGTTGTCCCAGCGTGTAAAAACTTAAGCCCACGTGTTGGCCGACGGTGTCACCGGCGTCGGTTTTCATGGGGCCGGGTTGATAGGACAGATAGCGGTTGAGAAACTCGCGGAAGGGTCTTTCGCCGATAAAACAAATGCCGGTGGAGTCTTTCTTTTTGGCGTTGGGCAAATTGATTTGTTCGGCGATTTTGCGGACCTCGGTTTTTTGGATTTCGCCTAGTGGAAACAACGTCTTAGACAGTTGCGCCTGATTTAAGCGGTGCAGAAAATAGCTTTGATCTTTGCTCGCGTCGAGCGCTTTTAATAACTCAAAATTACCCGCCGGGGCTTGTCGCACGCGGGCGTAGTGGCCTGTTGCGATCATGTCTGCGCCGAGTTTCATGGCGTGATCGAGAAAGGCTTTGAATTTGATTTCGGCGTTGCACAGTACGTCGGGGTTGGGCGTGCGACCGGCTTGATATTCGCGCAGAAATTCGGCAAAAACGCGGTCTTTGTATTCGGCGGCGAAGTTCACCGCTTCGATATCGACGCCGATGACGTCGGCGACACTGACGGCGTCGATCCAGTCTTCGCGGGTGGAGCAGTATTCGGAATCGTCGTCGTCTTCCCAGTTTTTCATGAACAGGCCGATGACTTCATAGCCTTGCTGTTTCAGCATCCAGGCCGCGACCGATGAATCAACGCCGCCGGACATGCCGATGACGACGCGTTTTTTTGTGTTTGTTGCGCTAGACATAATCAATTGCCCCCGATCGCGCCAGGGTCTGTGTGTAAGGTTGAAAGAGAGATTCGGTCACCGCGTAAATAATCGTCGATGCATTGCAGGACCTGAGGACTGCGATGGCGCTCCGGGCAGGCAGCTAATTCTTGCCGCGACATCCATAGGACGCGCACGATGCCATGATCGAGCGGTAAGTCATGGAGTGCGCCTAGCGTGCCGCAAAAGGTGAAGCGCAAATAAGTCGCACTTTTGCCCGTGCGGCTTGAGACATAACGCGATAAATAGGTGCCGACTAAGGCGGTTGGGGTGAAATCGTGGGCGGTTTCTTCCAGGGTTTCACGCACGACGGCATCAATGAGCGATTCGTTGGGATCGAGATGGCCGGCGGGCTGGTTGAGGCGCAGGCCTTCGCTGGTGTGTTCTTCGATCAGTAAAAAGCGGCCGTCACGCTCGATGATGGCCGCAGTTGTGACGGCGGGTTTCCAGACTTCGTTCATACATTCCTCGGGTAATCCGACATTTTAACGTGGCTGTCAAATTTTCGATGGCCGCCTGACATATCGTGTATCCGTTGCAACACAATGCGGCGCTTGGTGAATAGAACCGGTTGATGGTCATTGCCATATTGTTTTTGATGCAAAGTTTCCGTGTAATATCGCTGGCAGAGTTCATTACCTAATGATGTGGATCGTTTTCAGCAGGCTCAAAAAGCAGGTTTTGAAACGGTCGTTGCATGTATTTTATGCATTATTTTTTTAATGTTTATGCTTGATGCGGTAGTTTGGCGGCTTAGATCGACTAAGTCAGTGATCCAACTACAAAAATTTCAAAATAATTAGGGAGAGTTACATGAAAATCGGCATCCCCGCCGAGACGCGACCGGCTGAAACCCGGGTTGCGGCGACGCCAGAGACGGTTAAAAAACTGGTGGCGGCAAAACATCAGGTTGTGGTGCAGGCAGGCGCTGGCATCTTATCGAGTATTACCGACGAGGCGTATGCAGCAGCCGGTGCGCAAATCGGTAGCGCAGCTGAAGCATTTGCGGCCGAGACGGTTCTCAAAGTGCGTGCACCGACGACCGAAGAATACGCGCTGCTCACAAGTGGCACAGTCATCGTCGGCATGCTCAATCCTTTCGACGCCGACAATATTGCCGTCATGGCAAGTCACGGTCTGACCGCGTTTGCCCTCGAAGCCGCACCGCGCACCTCGCGTGCGCAATCGATGGATGTCTTGTCATCGCAAGCGAATATCGCCGGTTACAAGGCGGTGTTGATGGCGGCCAATACTTATCAGCGGTTTATGCCGATGTTGATGACCGCTGCCGGTACGGTCAAGGCAGCGCGGATGCTCATCATGGGCGCAGGTGTAGCCGGTTTGCAGGCGATTGCGACGGCTAAGCGTCTGGGGGCGGTGATTGAGGCGTCGGACGTGCGGCCCGCGGTAAAAGAGCAGATTGAGTCGCTCGGGGCGAAATTTTTGGACGTGCCCTTTATTACCGACGAAGAGCGCGAAATCGCCCAAGGCGTGGGTGGTTATGCGCGGCAAATGCCAGCAGACTGGATGCGCCGTCAGGCGGAGCTGGTGCATGAGCGCGCCAAGCAGGCCGACATCATCATCACGACTGCGCTGATTCCGGGCCGCAAAGCGCCTATTCTAATTAGTGAAGAGACGGTCAAGGCGATGAAGCCGGGTTCGGTGATTCTGGATATGGCGGTTGATCAGGGCGGCAATTGCCCGTTGTCCGAGTCTGGCAAGACCGTGATCAAGTATGGCGTGCATATTATTGGCGAGGGCAATCTGGCGGCCTTGGTGGCTGCTGATGCTTCGGCGTTGTATTCGCGTAACGTGCTCGATTTTCTGAAGCTGATTGTCAATCCTGAAGGTGGATTGGTGATTAATCTTGAGGACGATATCGTTGCTGCGACCTTGTTATGTCGCGGCGGTGAAGTCTTGCGTAAATAATTGAGTTAATTTTGTATTTGTGATCAGGAGAAACAAGTAATGCAACGCATCATGTTACGCGCGAAAATCCATCGCGCAACCGTCACCCAGGCCGATCTTCACTACGAAGGTTCGTGCGGAATCGATGAGAATTTGCTGGAAGCGGCGGATATCCTCGAAGGTGAAAAAATTGAGCTCTACAACGTTAATAACGGCAAGCGTTTTTCAACCTACGCGATCCGGGCTGAACGCGGCAGCGGTGCTATTGCGCTCAATGGTGCAGCCGCGCGTTGCGCCCATCTGGGTGATTTGCTGATCATTTGCACTTACGCGCCGATGTCGGACGCCGAGGCGGCTGCGTATGTGCCGAAGGTGGTGTTTGTGGATGATAAGAATCGTATGACGGGTATGAAATAAAAGTAGGATTCAAGTAAAACAGACTTGGGGAGGCCGCAGTGCAGCTTGTTTTTGCCACTGCGGTTTTGTCATCATTAAGGAGGAGAACGCATGGAAGTTTCACACACCATCACCAATCTGATCATTTTTGTACTGGCAATTTATGTCGGTTACCACGTTGTCTGGACGGTTACACCGGCGTTGCATACGCCGTTGATGGCGGTCACCAACGCGATTTCGGCGATCATTATTATCGGCGCGATGTTGGCCGCCGGACTGACCGAAGGCTTGGTCGGTCAGATCGCAGGAACGCTGGCCGTGGCGCTGGCTGCCGTGAACGTGGTCGGTGGTTTTCTGGTCACGCAGCGCATGCTGGAAATGTTCAAGAAAAAAGAGCCTAAGGCCGTCACCATCGCCAAAGCGCTCTCAAAAACCGACATCGCGGAGGCCAAATAATGACTATGGAATTCGTGAGCATGAATCTGGTGACGATGCTGTATCTGATCGCCTCGGTCTGCTTTATTCAGGCGCTCAAAGGTTTGTCGCATCCGTCGACTGCACGGCGCGGGAATGCCTTCGGTATGGGCGGCATGGCGCTGGCCATAGTCACCACCATTGCGCTGATCATCAAACTCAAAGTCGAATCGCAAGGGGCCGGTTTCGGCTTCTGGCTGGTCGCAGGCGGCGTGGTGGTCGGCGGCGGGATAGGCGCGTATCTGGCCAAGAGCGTTGAGATGACCAAAATGCCGGAACTGGTCGCGGCGATGCATTCGTTGATCGGTCTGGCGGCGGTCTGTATTGCAGTCGCTGCTGTGTCGGAGCCGTGGGCTTTCGGTATTGCGGCACACGGCGATGCGTTGCCGGTGGGCAATCGGATTGAGTTGTTTATCGGGACCTTTGTCGGCGCGATTACGTTTTCGGGGTCGGTGATTGCGTTTGGCAAGCTGTCGGGGAAATATAAATTTCGTCTGTTCCAAGGCGCACCGGTTAGCTTCCGTGGGCAGCATTTTATTAACTTGTTGCTGGCGATTGCGATGCTCGGTCTGGGGATTATTTTTGTCCTCACTCAAGCGTGGTTGCCCTTCATTTTGATGACCATCATCGCGTTTGTACTGGGCGTGCTGATCATCATTCCGATCGGCGGCGCGGACATGCCGGTGGTGGTGTCGATGCTCAACAGCTATTCAGGCTGGGCGGCGGCGGGGATTGGGTTTTCTCTGAACAATTCGATGCTGATCATCGCCGGATCGCTAGTCGGTTCAAGCGGCGCGATTCTGTCTTACATCATGTGTAAGGCGATGAATCGCTCGTTCTTCAACGTGATTCTGGGCGGCTTTGGCGGCGATGCAGTGGCGGCGACGGCAGGCGGTGCGCAAGCGCAACGTCCGGTCAAAGCGGGTTCTGCTGACGATGCGGCGTTTCTGTTAGGCAATGCCGAGACCGTCATCATCGTCCCAGGCTACGGCTTAGCGGTAGCACGTGCGCAGCATGCCTTAATGGAGCTGGCCGAAAAGCTGACCCACAAAGGCGTGACCGTGAAGTTTGCGATCCATCCGGTGGCAGGGCGCATGCCCGGCCACATGAACGTGCTGCTGGCCGAGGCCGAAGTGCCTTACGATCAGGTCTACGAGATGGAAGACATCAACAGCGAATTTGCGCAGGCCGATGTGGTATTGGTGCTTGGGGCCAATGATGTGGTGAACCCGGCGGCGAAAGACCCGAAATCGTCGATTGCGGGGATGCCTATTTTGGAAGCTTACAAAGCTAAAACCGTGATCGTTAATAAGCGCTCGATGGCCTCTGGCTATGCCGGGTTGGATAACGAGTTGTTTTATATGGATAAGACGATGATGGTGTTTGGGGATGCTAAGAAGGTCATTGAGTCTATGGTGAAGGCGATTGAGTAACTGATTGCTGTGGATGATAAAAAACCGCACTAGTGAATGTTAGTGCGGTTTTTTTATGTCTTATTTGTCGGTAGCAGCGCTGTACGTTGAGCCGCAAACTTCGCCTCAAACTCTACGTCGGATGTATCACTATTGCTGTTGTCTGATTTTGGATTAAGGACGTTTCCAAGGGTTCGGCACAAATGTCACAGGAATATTATGAAAGTCTTCTTTATTTAAAGCCGTGTATGAAATGTACTGTCCAGATGCCGTTTTGGGGAATGCACTAAGGATGCTGTTCTGAACGTCATTTTCGGCAATAGTATCGTCTTCGAGAATTTTCAGAAGTTTGTCAAAGCTCAGGCGGCTTATGTCGGATTCGCCAGCCGGAAGACGCTGGTTGACACGAATGTGGACATGTAAGCCCGCTGTCTGATTGCCATAGATCGGGCCGTGTAGGTACATATTGACTTTGTCTTGTCTTGGACGGAACCCGTAAACTTCTTGTAGATGCTTCAGGCTCATCTCCTTGAACTCTTTTAACATCGGAAGATGGTGTTTTTTTACATCAATCGAATTGACGATGAATTGCATGTTCATTCGCTTGTTGTACTCGGCGACTGTTTCTCGCGTAGTACCAATGTTGGTTTCAGTATCGGAGGTCAGACCGAAAAGCATTGTGAATGCCTCGCTTTTTTCGAATACACCAGGCGGTATCCAGTAGCCAACTAAAGCAAATCCAGCGCTGCTCCTGGTCTTCTCAATAATACTTAACGGCTCTGCAATAGAATCTGTTCTGCCCTCAAGGTAATTAGGATTTGGCATGAGGAGCATGCCTCCGCTATTGCTAAAGCGCGTCGCCGGGAACTGTTCCGGATGATGTTGGAATGCTTGAAATTTCGGATCGTTTTTTTTGCAAAAAAAATCATGGATGAAGTTGGGAAGAATCGTGTTTTCTATGTATCTGGAAATGCGTTCCTTCATCGCTTGCGGTGCAAGCAAACCAATTACCTGCGTATCGTACTTGGATGCTGATCGTTTGGATATTTGTGGACCTTCTGATCTATTTGAGCGATCAACAAGAGGATGGCGGGCAAGACGCATTTTCTTTTTTATAGGAGAGCATTTCGAAGGATTTAGAGTGGCGCCCCGGGTCTTGTGGCAATGATCGTTTTTTGTATATAGACGTGGATGCGTCATAGGTGTATTACGTAGTTTTTCATCCCTTGTAATGATATGTTCGGCCTCCCAACTCAGGCCTATGCGAGGTACGTTGGTTACTTTAATAATTGTGTGAGTTAACGCCCGGCTTGGCTCCTGATGATTGCTGTTTGAGTTCTGTGTGTGGGTGCGATTTAATGAAGATATAGAACCAATTTTCATACTATTCCTTAAAAAATAATAAGATTTTGATAGCTTACCTGGGGAACTTGATGATATTCGACACTTTTATGAGCGCGTATTTTCTGCTTGAATCCGAATATATCGGTTTTGAGAATACGCCTTCAGCATACGATCACTTTAAAGAATGGCTCTTAGTTAGTCGCCTGTTTGATGGGATGCAAGAAGGTTATTGATGCTATGGTGAAGGCGGCTGAGTAACAGTTGAGTAACAGTTGAATAGCACTGTTTTCTCTGCCCGATAAAAAACCGCACTGGTGTATAGCCAGTGCGGTTTTTTATATTTGAGAAGTTAAATCAGGTTTGCGTCTAAAGATTTTTCACTTCTTGTATTCATTCTTCGTGGCGAGTAGCGAACTTCGCTTCAATTTCTTCATTGGACGTTCCACTATCGGATAGCATGGAGAGCTGTGCCAGCGTTAGTTTTGTGTGTAAAAAGACGTCGTATTCGCGTGCATCGGGTTGGTATTATACAAAGTTGTGCATTGATTTTTCCTTATGCCGAACTGAGATATTTTGCATGAGTTACTTGGTAAGTCAATAAAGTAGACATAACTTTATAAGCTAAGAGAGTGCTAACTCTTTACACATAAGCGCGTTGTGGAGTGTGACACCTCTGACTATCGGAGCCCTTTGCTCGACGATATGAAAGCCAAAGTGCGCGAAGAATGGTTGGGCGGTGAGGCTGACATCGGAGGTGAGTGCCGGAATCTGCATTCTTGCCGCTTCCTCATGAATGCGTGCCATGAGCAGACTGCCGATACCGCGGCGTGGATGCGCGCCTGAAACAAAGAAATGATCAATATATCCGCTCGTCTGTACATCCGCGTAGCCCACTATTTCTGCGCCGATTTCTACGACAAACGGATTGATTCCTCTGATCCGACGTGCCCATGCTTCCGGATCGAAGTTTTCCGGTGACCAGGCTGCAATTTGTTCGGGGGTGTAGTCACGGCAGGCAATTTGATGAATTGCGCTGTGATAGACGGTGCGTAATGCGGGTTCGTCGCCGAATTGAAATGCGCGGATGAGCATGGGTTTTGTGGTGGTTTGTTATAAGCGCGCTCTTGTTAAGTCTTCGCTGAGCGGCCTGAATTTTGGCGCTGTTCATGTCAACATGTAGCAGCAGGGGGAGTCATTTTAAGTAATTTGATACTCACTGCGCAATAGTGAAAAGAGGACCAGATCATGGTACGCACCGAGCCAGTATCCGGCGTGCCGCATTACTCCCTCCTGCTTAAATCCAAGCGCCTCGACTGACCGAATAGATGCCCGGTTCAATGGATGAATCTGCGCTTCAATCCGATTGAGCGACATGTGCTTAAAGCCCCATGGCAGTACGGCATTGAGTGCTTCGCGCATGTAGCCGTGGCCGGTTGCTGAGCGAGATAGTTCGTAGCCTAAGGTACAACTGCGCCAGCTTCGGTTCCACTTGAACAGGCCGCAGGAGCCAATCAATTCGGAAGTATCGTTCAATTGGATACCCCAACGCGTGCCGGGATTTGGCGTTGTACGCCATTCGGCGAAGGTTTCAACTAGTTTTTTTGCTTGATCCAGGTCGGTGAGCGGATCGCATCCGAACCATTTCATGGCTTCTTGATCGCCATGAATGGATAGAAGCACTTCAGCATCTTCTGGTGTTATCTCACGTAAGCGCAGACGGGGCGTATCGATGGTGGGGAAATCTGGCATACATTTCTCGCAAAATAAAATTAACGACGCCCAAACATCATCTGCTCAGCCAGCATATTTTTCGCAGGCCTGATCGTATCAACCAACCCTAACGACATCCCCAGCAATGTTTGCGAAAGCGCGCCATCCGGTGCGCTGGCAAACACACGGGCCATTAAATCGGTCATGCGGATGGTCATGCTGCATCGATTCGTGCTCGATGAACCGGGCGCTTAGAGAAGCTATCACCGACTGCC
>NZ_JBRIIQ010000116.1:0-12243 GCF_052976905.1 Glaciimonas sp. GG7
GTGCGTTGCCGGTAGCGCGCCACCTTTGTTTGAAGGTGGCGCCGCCATATACTGATGCGGCGACCAGTTGCGCGGTGCTTTTGCCGATGGAGCTGCTGCCGACGAAGTGGATACCGTCCGATTCCTGAACGGCGTGGTGCAGAATCATGCCGCCGAACGCAGCCGATAGCGCAAAGATCAAGCGGCTGTTACCGCTACACAGCCGGGCTACGTTGTCGCGCCATTGCTTAACCGATCCGCTTTGTACGTACTGGCACGCGGTTTTGTTTTCTGACTGATACAGGACGCTTTCCTTGACCGTGCCGATGGTGCGATCAGGCATGACAAACACCTCACCGAACCAGCCGGTTTGCTGCATACAGCGTGCGCGGGCTTTGGGTGAACTCTCGACCAGGTATTGCGATAGCCGGTTCCTGGTGGCCATACTGGGCGCGATATTCAGCCCCAGCCGTGCCAATTCGCGCCGCATCTCTAAGCCGTCACCGGCCAGCATCTCCATCGGGATCGCCCATTCATGGCGCACACCATCGGCGTCGTTGAACTCGATGACGCGTCACCAGTTTTCAGAAGAGCGATCACGGACCAAGGCCATGACGCGCAGCGGTGAGCAAATGCGGATCGGTTTGCCGGGTTTGTCGTCGCTGCCTTCCGGGATGAAGTACACGCCCATGTCGGACATAGTGAAGCCATGTGGCAGGCCGGTGATCCGCTGTCTGGCTTTTTGTGATTCTTTCCTTGGCTGCTCGGTGACGTCGGCGCTTAACGCTGCCGCTGGCGGGAGAATTAACACAGCCGCATCGATGGCGGTTTGCACGATGGCCGCACCCTCAATCTGGTGTAGGTCGTTGAAGTCGGTGGGCTTGTTGTCGTCCGATTGGAAAGAAGCGTATCAACAGGTGCGCCACCAAAGCTGTAGTAACGACTGGCTTTAGTGCCACCGCTTTAAACTTCTTACTACCGTCTGCATCAATGAATTACAAGGTGCTGATGACACCAGCGCCATCACGGACAGGGATAATCAAGGTCCGTCTGTCCTTGAACTCTCTCAGGCCGTAGGGCTTGATTCCCTTGCGTATGCAGTATGGGTTATCGTCGGTGGCGGGTCGGGCGTTATCCCAAATAGCCTGTGATTTCAGCGCTGCATCTGCTACCAACACTAAGCGCGTGAACTCGGCTGTTTCTTTGGCTTTATCGATACGGGCCAGATATTCGGCTCGTTCTATTGGTGACAAGGACTTATCCGCTTTGCCACACCATTTCTCGGACAAGTCGGTTTTTCAGTTGCCGAAAGCGCCAGCCGGTACGCCGTCATCGTGCAAATATACCAAGAATATCTCTTGCCTCGCTTATCGTCATCAGCATCAAACCGGTGTCGTACACGTCAGCGATAACCTCAATCTGGTTCAAGCCGTAGACCGACATTGCTGCGCCAAATTCTTGCATCGTATTGCAAATTGTGGCGTTCAATGGATAGCCTCCGTTCCTGTTGCACGCGTTGCGATACGGACGATAACTGCCTTGAATGTGCCGCCGCGCTGGTCTGCAATATCTTTCTGGTTGGACTTGATGAAACGCCGGGCCTCAACGTGCGTGGTAAAGGAAATCAATGCGCCGTCAAAGCGAACGGCCCAGCTTGTGGGGGTGAGAGTGGACATTATTTTGCACCTCTGTTTGTGCTAACAACCAAGGTCAGATGAAGTGGCTTTGCTTCAATATGCATTGCTGCAATGTTTTACGCGCTACCTAGTAACATTCTTTGATGGGCGCTGTTCATGTTCTTAAACGCACAGATCAGCGCAGCTTCTTCGGGCGTGAGAGGTACCATTTTGTGCGTCCTCCACGAGGTTACGTGCCCCGGCTGCAAGTTCAACCAACAGATAAGATGCGTCCCTCGTTAACTCAACATTTAATTCGCCAGACATTGCCGCATCTCCGATCATCTGGTTCATGGCTCCAATACCGGACAGAAAAATCATTAAATCAACGCCATCCGCGAAGTGGTCTTTTAATGCGTTGGTAGTGGTGCTCATACTGCACCGCCGATCAATGCTGACGGTCGATTGAAATATCTGTTGTCAGCTCATGTGCGTGAGTTAAGGCATTCTTATGGCCGATGGCGCTCAGTACATCGAACACAGATAGCATTGCTGCTACGGTGTTGATTTGGCTGGTCAGGCGTTGGATTATTTGGGGACGGGTTTGGGTACGTGTAGCGGTGCAGCTAAACATGTTGTGGCTTCCTTGGATATTGTTAAATCCGCTCCCTCCTGCTAAGAAGGGTGGGCGACAAAGACGGGTTAGCAGACCGGTATCCAACGCAACCGGCAGGCCGAAGCCTCCCATCAGTGCCGCCCAATGAAGGCGCAACAAGGGTATACAGACGTAAAAAAACCGCATTGCGCGGTCTGTCAGTTTTGGATAATTCAGGCTGCTAAACCCGTTCTCCTTTTTCTCAGAGACGCGTTGAGCGTACCTCATGATCTCGCTCCCCGCGCAATTTTATTATGCAAAATATATTGACCTGCGATGTGAAGCGAGACGCACTCGATTGCCAATGACTCCATGACGGTAGTGATCTGGTGGTCTTTGCGCAATTCAATCACTCGCGCCGGGGTGTAGACGCAGGATGGCGGCCAGCTTCGTTACCAGGGAGTTCATTAGGCAATCCTTGAACGCTTGGCGCGGAATGAATCAAGGTACGCCGGTAACGTAGCTTTACGCTCGTTGTAAGTGCGGCCTCGGGCAATCCATATAGCGTTACTTGCCTCGATCTTTTCCATACAATCAATATCTATTTTTTCCATCTGGTCACGATCAACAGACTCAAAGTATCTGAACATCACCCAATTCACTAGCTTGGCTTCGTTGACGTAATGGAAGGCACTTGTTTGTTTGCCGTTGTCCTCTCGGGCTTCCTTTAAAGCCATACTCATCATTTGATAGACGGTCGAGACCTTGTACCGTACCCCTGACCAGTCGCCGCTCTGACTGGCTAGCTCGTCACGCATCGCCAGGAATGCATCTATAAGCCGGACCTGACCGATGCGGGAGTTCTTGCCGCTGATGAACGGCATGGCAATTAATGCTGCGCGTTCGGTCAATACGATCATGCGGCGCTTCTTTCCCTGTGCATCAGAGTAAGAGGCCTCCTTGGATTCAAGGCGGCTAATTGTGCCGTCGCCTTTCAAATCATCAAGATATTGCAAGACGCTATCGTGTCGGCGTCCGAACTCCCTTATGATTACCCGCGAGTCGGTGACTGGCTTGCCTTTATGGAGATGGACGATTACGCTTGGAACCGGCTTGGCTGCCATTGCCGGAAGCCCGGCGATACGGGCGATCATTTGACCTCCACGCTGTAATTCAGCGGGTCTGCAAAGAAGCGGTGAAGCTCTCGGTGACTGTAGGCTGTGCAGCGAAGGGAAAATTTGATTGCTTGCGGTGCCTTACCAGCGTTCATCAGTTGCCGGTGCTTTTCCCGACATACAGGGTAAAAGGAGCGATCTGATTCCAGCGGCTCATGCCATCAAGCGGGGGGGAATTGGGACAGGGTATCTGCCAGAGTTGCTGCTGGTGGTACGGGCGGGATTGTGCGGATAACCATGATTGCCTAACTTTGCATGTTGCCTCCGTGATTCAGTGGATTGATGTAAAGATAAGTGCCGACTAGGACTCTAGGAGCAAGCACTTTCACCCTTAGGGTAAAGCCCATTTTTCACCCCAAGGGTAGGCGTGAACCCACGCCAGTACTGGATACTTATCCTAAGGGTGAAACTTTTTTCTTTCGACTAATTGAACACGAAACTCGCTCAATTGCTTGCGCCTCAGGCTTGGTTTGGCTGTATTTTTGCATTAATTTAATCACCAAAACCTCTTGCTTTGGTGATAAATCAAGATTTCCCCAGTAGTCGCGCTGAACTTGTATAGCGATCTTCATAAAATGCACATTGTGAGAAGCAATTACGCTTTGATCACCAATAAGATGGCGCAATTCATCAATGGTTTTCTGTACCTTAGCGAATTGCTGCTTGAACATTTCGATTTGAACTTTTGCCTCGGTAAATTTTTTCTCACTTTCAAGCGCTCTTTCTTTTAACTAGGGATCAGTCGAAGTCACGGTCGGCACACTAGACAGTTTCTCCTTACCTTCTGACAAGTCTTTCACGGCGTGCGCGAATTGGTGTTCGATCAGGTCGACCCGTTCACCCATCACTTCATCCATGATCGTGCGTGCCATTGCCCGAAAGCCGTGGGCGGTCATCACTTCTTTGCTGTACCCCATGCTGCGCAGTACTGCGGTTATCGTGTTTTCACTCATGCACCTTGCCCCGGTGCGAATGCTGGGGAAATCGAATTTGCTACCGCCAGTCATCTTGTGAGCGCCGCGTAATATCTCCACCGCTTGTACCGATAGCGGTACCAAGTGATCTATTGTTATTTTTACTGGCAGGAATACGCCACTCTGCTGCGTCCAGGTCGATCCATTCGGCTGATCACAACTCTCCAGGACGCACGAACAAGAATAGGGACAGTTTCAGTGATGCGACCGCGTAAGGATGGCCGGTGTAAGTGCGGATCGAGCGCATTAACTCACCGGCCTGTTTCGGCTCAGTGATCGCCGCATAGTGAACTTTGGGGATAACAGACAATGCACCCCTCAGGTCTGCGGTTACGTCACGCTCAGTGATTCCAATCGCCACGGCGTAACGTAAAATCTGGCCGCATATTTGTTTTACCCTGTGCGCCGAATCAATAGCCCCCCGAGTTTCCATCTTTTGCACAGTAGTCAGGATATCAATAGCCTTGATGGTCGATACCGGCATTTCCCCAATAAAGGGAAACACGTCCTTTTTTAACCAAGTCGTTATCTTGCCTTGGGTAGACTCTGCTCTGGTTGTCGCCGTCTTTCCTAACCAGCCCCATGCCACAAGCTCGAACGTGTTTGCCGCCGATACCGCCTTGGCTTGCTTATCATCGCGCCTAAGTTGAGCCGGGTCTGTTCCCGCTGAGCGCAGTGCCCTTGCCTCTTCGCGTTTTTTACGCGCTTCCATTAGAGAGATCGCCGGATATGATCCAAACGTGAGCCTTGTATTTTTACCATTGGGTTGGCGGTAAGCCATACGCCATGTCTTCGCTTCAGTCGGTGCTACTTCCAGATACATCGTCCCGCCATCAGCAAGCGTATAGGTCTTGTGTCTGGGCTTGGCGTTCGAATTTGAATATCGGTAAGCGGCTGGGAAAGTTTAGGCATTTTGCATCCACTGGTTTTTAAAAAAATCCATGGGAGCAAACATGGACGTAAAAAAGATGGGTTTCAATGGGCAAACTTGGGCGCAACGGGCGTTAAAAAACCCCTAAGCGTTTGATTTCTTAGGGGTTTTTAGGCAAACGTGGTGAACGTTTGCAATGAGTTTGGTGCCCGAGACCGGAATTGAACCGGTACGACGATTAAGTCGAGGGATTTTCTTACCACTTCGACTTTCGCCGCCAGTGCAAGCACTGTTCGTGGTCTGGAGCACGCCTTCACCATAGTCTTGCAACTTTAGGTGCTCGCCGTCTGCTCTCTACACCTTCCCTCAAACTTTCGCCGGAGGGCTTGGCTCGGTATTAGCTCGGAATTAAATCCAGGGCCTTCGCCGAGTTTGACGAGTTTCACCTCAAGAATTTCTTCAAGAGGGCTCAAATTAGTTTAAGTCCCTTGTGTCTACCAATTTCACCACTCGGGCATTGTAAGACTCCATATTATGGATGTCTTCTTTGCTTTTTGCTAATTACTTGCATTCAATTCAAAATCATACCACCTAACCTTAAGTAACAAAAATACCCAAAGACACGGCGAAACAAAGTATTAATTAATTGCAAAGTCGCATTCTACTAACCTTGTGATTAAGAGTCAAATCTGAAAAAAAATAGGCTATTTTACTTATTGCCTCATTTCCCCTGATTCGAAACAGGGGCAGATTCTATCAGGTTATAACAATCAAGACTATGGTGTTTCCTCAAATTTTGCTTTTGATTATTGCTCTGAACTCTACTCTTGAATTTTAAGCAAAAAAAACCCGCCTATTTAAGTAGGTGGGTTAAATCCAAACCGTTGAGGTGTTGGAGGAGACAGTTAGAACTATATCGCAGCTAAGAAAAAACCATCCATCTTATTTTGAATACCACATATTCATATTTTTAATATCACAGTAGCGGATGATTCGACAATTCATAGATACGGCTTACAAACACTTACTGCGAACATTGCTCAACGATATTAGTCTTGTAACGATATTAAGACATTCCCCTACTTATGCAATCTCGTACCCTCACTCACTAATGAACCTTGCTTACTCATACCTCAATCCCCGTCGGGCGTATGTATGAGACGCTCAACTCATCCTGACTAACCACAACAAATCCATGATATTGATAAAAGCCATTCGACCTACTTTCCTTTAACGCACTGACTTTGATGGGCAAATTCAACGCATCAGCTTGACCAATAATATTTTTTATCACTATCGCACCGATACCACGACCTTGATAATCAGGATGAATATACAAATGCTCTAGGAGGAAGGCCTGATCAGATTGCTTAACGACGAAGAAACCGGCATGCACTCCGTTAGCGAAGATATGGCGGGCGTATTCGACTTTAAACCCACTGCTTAACCGCTCACGCGCACGGATCGGATCAAACCGACCTACCCGCTCTAAACTCTCTCGCATTGCGGCAATTCGCAGTGCGACCAGACTCTCGAAGTCCTCCTTAGTTACTATCGTGAAAACGATTTGCAGTTTGTCTTCAATAGCGTTTTTATACATCGTATTCATATACTTGGACCGCCCTCCCAAAAAAGGGAAAATAATTAATACAAATCTACGAGCTACACAAGTGCACCTCTCTGCGAATGCAAAAAAGCCAACGATTACTCGTTGGCTTTTGAGGAGCTCCTTAATAATGAAGATACTCCGTTATCTCGTAAAACTGTGCGCCCCACGATTCGCGGGGGCAAGAATAGCATAAACAACGGTCCTTGATAAGGACTGCTACATAGCCACATTATCGGACTGGATGAATAGTCATCTGACCCAGCACTTAGGCCATTAATAATGGACGTTAAAAATGAAAAAGCCCCTGAATAATCAGGGGCTTTTTCATTCATTCTTTGGAGGAGGCGGTGGGAGTCGAACCCACGATACAGGTTTAAGCCCGTATGCTTCCTTAGCAGGGAAGTGCCTTCGACCACTCGGCCACGCCTCCAAACTTCTACAACATCACAACATCGCTGCAGCAAGGCTACGCATAATATCTTTTCAAATGAAGTTGGTCAATGAAAAGTCTGTCTTTTTAACTATATAAGTTAAATTTATTACGACTTCATGCCTTTTCTAATTCAAACGCTTTATGCAACGCACGCACTGCCAACTCCATATACTTTTCGTCAATTAATACTGATATCTTAATTTCGGAAGTTGAGATCATTTGGATATTGATGCTCTCCTCCGATAAAGTTCTAAACATTTGTGAGGCAATGCCAACGTGGCTACGCATACCTACGCCGACGACGGAGACTTTGGATACTTTGTTGTCGCCGATGATATTGCCAGCCCCTACGTGCTCTTTAACTTTGCAGTCAAGCACAGCCATTGTCTTATCATATTCACCACGAGGAACGGTGAAGGTGAAATCGGTTTTCCCATCCATTGATTGATTCTGGATGATCATATCGACTTCAATGTTGGCCTCAGCAACTGCGCCAAGTATCTGGTAAGCGATACCCGGACGATCAGGGACGCCGATGACGGTAATTTTTGCTTCATCGCGACTAAAAGCTATGCCAGTAATGGTGGCTTGTTCCATCTTAGTATCTTCCTCAAACGAAATCAGGGTGCCGGAAATCATTTCTTGTTCCAGCGGCATTAAAGGGTCAGTCAACGAGGACAATACGCGTGTTGGCATTTTATAATTCCCTGCAAATTCGACCGAACGAATTTGCAGAATTTTAGAGCCAAGTGATGCCATTTCAAGCATCTCTTCGAAAGTCACCGTATTGAGGCGACGTGCATCCGACACCACGCGTGGATCGGTGGTGTATACCCCATCCACGTCCGTATATATAAGGCATTCGGCGGCACCCAAGGCCGCCGCGACCGCGACCGCAGAAGTATCAGAGCCGCCTCGACCGAGCGTTGTGATATTACCCTCATCATCAACTCCTTGAAAACCAGTAATAATCACCACTTTACCGTCGTTTAGATCGCGCCTGACCTTCGCATCGTCAATTGAGCGTATGCGTGCTTTGGTGTGTGCAGAGTCGGTTTTAATGACGACTTGCCATCCCGCGTAAGACACTGCAGGTTGACCGATTGCTTGCAGCGCCATTGCCAGCAAAGCAACCGAAGTTTGCTCACCAGTCGATGCAAGCATATCTAGTTCACGAGGATCGGGATTGGCATTAATTTCTTTGGCCAACCCTATTAGGCGATTGGTTTCACCAGACATTGCCGAAGGAACGACAACGATTTGATGGCCCGCGTTATGCCATTTGGCGACGCGCTTAGCGACATTCTTGATACGCTCAGGCGAGCCCATCGAAGTGCCGCCGTATTTGTGGACGATTAAAGCCATATGTATGAGAAAGTGCGCTTGAAGATAGTGGCAGAATTATAAGAAATAACTTCTAACTTTACAGCTTTAGAGCCCCTGTGACAAGGGTGATATAACGCTATATCCCCTGAAGAGATACCAGTTCGATCCTGGCATCAAAAAAAACCTTAAACAGGTAGGATTATTTCTCGAAATACTTTACGCAATGACAAATTATCTGGCTCCCACCGCAAACTGATGTTCCCACTTCCCTCTGGTGCCAACTGATGACAATCGAAACCAATACCAGCCGCGAATAACAATTTTCCCGCTGCATGCACCATCGGTAAACATTCACGCTCCCAAGCAGGGATATCAGCAGCCTGATAGAGATATTTCAGCGCTTTCGTTGGTCGATTGAATGCTAGTTTGAGGCGCTCACCACCACTTCGATACTGTAATTGCAGCGGTTGCTGACGCAACCAATCGGCAGCAACGCCCTGCTCTGCAATATCGAAATGCAAAAGGCCGCCATAAATTGGAAAAGCAATTTGACTCTCGCCATTCCAGTGGAAAAGAATCGGATCAATTTCTTCGCGATCCAAATCATCACGCGGCGTCAAAAAGACGCGCTGTCGATGACGTCGAATATGGCATTCTGGATGTGTAACACAGAGTTGCGCATCGGCTTTCGCCGACAGCAACTGATCTCGCATTTCACTTAACCAGGCACTGGAAGGCATACGCAAATCATGCAACCCAAACCAATAACGTAGCAAATTATCTATGCGTGCCGAGCTCAATTGCCGCACCTTTTCGAGTTCAAGACAATTAACGCCTGCACAGTTTTCCATATCTTGGGCCCCCAACTCAACCAACAGTTTTTGACTGGACTGCATATGACCTGCCGTCCGCGTCAATCGCTCTTGAAAACCCACAAAATATTGACTTAATACTGGCATCAATTGATGACGCAAAGCATTTCTTGCATAGCGTGAATCATGGTTGGACTCATCCTCGACGTAAGAAATGCTGTGACTAGTTGCATATGCCTCAAGCTGTCCCCTCGATACCGTTAGTAGCGGTCGCGCCATTAGCAATGTAGGGTCGCACAGCAACGTGGGGGCCGTATTCATAGTATCCATACCGGATAGTCCTGCCACGCCAGAACCACGCAACAATTGTAGCAACACGGTTTCAGCCTGATCATCAACATGATGGGCAGTCAACAATAACGGAACATTGTGCTGACGGCACATCTCGCCTAATGCAGCATACCGACGGTTTCGCGCCGCCTCTTCGACCCCGGTTTTATCAGTATTACCCAAGGCAATACGACGTGCGTCAGAACTGACACCCAAACGTGCGCACTCGGCGGCACAATGCGCTAACCATAGATCAGCATTAGGGCTAATCCCATGATGTACATGAAAAGCGTAAAGCTTGATCTGATGTACTGCTGCATAGTTCACGGCCAATGTCATCAATACCGACGAATCAAGTCCCCCGCTATATGCGATCGCTAACGACGAAGGAAAGGGGGGCACAACACTGTTAGCGAAAATAGAAAAAGCGCGCTGAATAATATCGCTCAGCGCGCTCTCAAACTGTTCGGTCATGCTGACCGTTTGCGGATTTACCACCGTATTTATCACCTGATTTAATCTTACTCTGTCGCCGAAATTTCCTTGAATTTACCGTAGCTCATCAATTTTTCGTGGCGAGCAGCTAACAAATCCTTAGTCTTGACACCTTGAAACTGGCGCAAGGTGTCAGACAATGCGCGCTTAAGTAAGCTTGCCATTTGTTTGGGATCCCGGTGCGCACCACCAAGGGGTTCATTGACGATCTTATCAATCAAACCCATGGCCTTCAGGCGATGTGCAGTCAAGCCCAAGGCGTCAGCTGCATCGGCAGCACGCTCAGCGCTCTTCCACAAAATAGAGGCACAACCTTCTGGCGAAATCACCGCATAAGTTGAGTATTGCAGCATTAATACCGCGTCACCCACAGCGATCGCCAGCGCACCGCCTGAGCCACCTTCACCGATGATGGTCGCAATTAATGGGACTTTCATCTCAGCCATCGCATAGAGATTGTGGCCAATCGCCTCGGACTGCCCCCGCTCTTCAGCGTCAATTCCTGGGAATGCCCCAGGAGTATCAACAAAAGTAAAAATTGGCAAACCGAATTTTTCCGCCACTTTCATTAAACGTAATGCTTTGCGATAACCTTCTGGCTTCGGCATGCCAAAGTTACGCAAAGCGCGTTCTTTTGTATCGCGCCCCTTTTGATGGCCAATCACCATGCAGGCCTGACCGTTAAATCGCGCCAAACCGCCGACAATAGACTGATCATCGGCATAAGTACGATCACCATGCAATTCATGGAAATCGGTAAACATTTCGTTCACGTAATCCATCGTATAAGGACGTTGCGGATGACGTGCAATTTGCGAGACCTGCCAAGGGGTTAATTTGGCGTAGATATCCTTCGTCAATTGCTGGCTTTTTTTCGACAATCGATCTATTTCTTCAGAAATATCGACTGCAGAATCATCTTGCACAAAGCGCAGCTCTTCTATTTTGGAATCCAGTTCAGCGATTGACTGCTCGAAGCCAAGAAATGTAGTTTTACTCATGGTGTTCCTTTGTTTTACACATCGCCGCGAAGGCATGATGCGACGCTAAATCTGTAATTCCGAATGTGACTTTATGTTTGCAGTACTTCGATACTTAACGATAGTTAGCAACTCAATACTCTACCGGTATCGGCTCCAGGCTACGCCACAGATACCACGTAGCAACAGTGCGCCATGGCTCCCAGTTAGCGGATACTTCGCGTGCATCACTTCGTGAAACTGGCTCTCCCGAAAAGTAATTAACACTAATCCCTTTAAGTAAGCCGACGTCGTCTAAAGGCAAAATATTCGGACGAAGCAGATTAAATATCAAAAACATCTCTGCTGTCCAACGGCCAATACCGCGAATCTGCGTCAACTCAGCAATAACATCTTCATCCTCCATCTCGGCCCATTTGTCGGCATGAACGCGTTTGGCCTTAAAGTGGTCAGCCAAATCGAGGATATATTCAGCCTTACGCTTGGATAAGCCGCAAGCGGCTAACTGTTCGCTACCAGCTTTTAGAACTTGCGATGGAGAACATTTTGGGCAGATTAACAGAAATTTCTGCCATGCAGCGTCAGCAGACTTGATAGAAATTTGTTGTCCTATCACTGAACGTGCCAAAGTAGTAAAGGCTTCGCCGCGGCCGGTCAAATGTAAATCGCCGAACTGCGGAATCAACTTACGCATGATGCGATCACGTTTCATCAATTCAACTTTAGCGTCTTCCCAATAAGCCGCAACAAAAATTTTAGTATCAGCAGTGTTTAATTTTTGCATGCGACTTAGATCCTCCGCCATTCGGTTTGACCATCTGGCCTATCTTCCAACAGGACGCCCTCTGCCAGCAATGCAGCACGAATACCGTCAGCAGCAGAAAAATCTCTAGTCTTTTTAGCGACCAATCGCGCTGCGATTTGCGATTGAATGCTTGCCTCAGTCATACCGGCCGCGCCATCAACATTATGCTCACCCGCATGTCGACCTTTCAAAAAGTCATCCGGCACCCGGGCTAAAAAGCCCAAATTGCCAGCCAGCATCTTC
>NZ_JBRIIQ010000117.1:0-11712 GCF_052976905.1 Glaciimonas sp. GG7
GGCAGTCGGTGATAGCTTCTCTAAGCGCCCGGTTCATCGAGCACGAATCGATTGCTGACCGCCCGAGAGTTGATCCGGGTAAGCGTTAAATTTTTCCGCAAGACCAACCCTTGCCAGATTTTCTTGCGCTAATACCTGCGCCCCTTTTTCTGATACGCCCTTTACTATCATTGGCGAGAGCATAATATTGCGCCCCACGCTCAAATGCGGAAACAGATTGAACTGCTGAAAGATCATCCCGACCTTCAAGCGCAATGCCCGCAATTCGATCTCCGACGTCCCCAGATGCGATCCGGCCACGCTGATACTGCCTTCGTCTATCGATTCCAGTCCGTTAATACAACGCAGCAAGGTACTCTTGCCAGACCCGCTTTTGCCGATGATGGCAATGACTTCGCCCGGTTCGACATCAAGCCGGATACCTTTTAAAACCTGATTATCGCCGAAGCTTTTTTTGACGTTATCAATTGCGATGAGTGGCATTGCATCTTCTTTCCAGAGATTGACTATATGTAGACAGTGGCCAGCACAGCGCAAAATACATCAGCGCAACGAGCGCATACACGGTGAACGGTTGAAAGGTCGCGTTAGTAATCATGGTCCCCGCCTTCGACAGCTCAACAAAACCGATGATCGACGTCACCGCCGTCCCTTTCACGATTTGCACACTAAAACCAACGGTAGGCGCAATGCCGATCCTCCATGCCTGCGGCAAAATGACATGGCGCATTTGCTGGAAATAATTCATCGCCAGACAAGATGACGCCTCCCACTGACCGCGTGGAATCGCCTCAACACAGCCGCGCCAGATTTCCGCCAGATACGCGCTGCTCCAGCAAGTCAACGCCACCGTGGCCGCCAGCCACGCCGGGACCTCCAAACCAAATAACGCCAGGCCAAAAAACACCAGAAACAACTGCATCAGCAAGGGCGTTCCCTGAAATAACTCGATATACAGTATGGTCATGCGCCGCAGCCAGGCTTGTTTAGAGGTGCGTAAAAATAAAATAATCAGCCCAAGCACACCGCCCATCACAAACGCCGCCAGCGACAGCAACACCGTCCAGCGCAGCGCCAGCAAAAGATTGCGCACGATATCCCACAGCGAAAACGAAATCATGCCGCGCTCCCCGAAACACTACTGACTGCTGGTACGGTACTCACAGCACGGACGGCCTTACGACCGAAAAGCCCATGACCAATCAAGCGCAACAATTGCCGTAAGCCGATCGCCAGCACTAAATAAATCGCCGTAGACAATAAATATGCCTCAAACGAACGAAAGTTACGGCCCTGAATAAAGTTAGCCGCATACGCCAGTTCTTCCACCGCAATTTGCGAACACACAGCCGATCCCAGCATCACGATCACCATCTGGCTAGATAACGCCGGCCAGATTTTTTGCAGCGCAGGCGGCAAAATAATATGCCGAAAAATCTGCATCCTGGTCATCGCCAGACTCAACCCCGCCTCAATCTGACCGGGTGCAATCGCGTTGACCCCGGCGCGTATGATTTCGCTGCTATACGCTCCCAGATTAATCACCATCGCCAGCGTTGCGGCCTGCATTTCACTGATATGGATACCCACGCCCGGCAGGCCGAAAAAGATAAAAAATAGCTGTATCAAAAACGGCGTATTGCGAATGAGCTCAACATAAGCGCTCACAAAAGGCAGCAACCAGCGCGGCCCTTGCGTGCGCGCCCATGCACAAAAAATACCGAGCGTGACACCCAGCACGCCACCAATGGCGATCAACTCCACCGTGATCAACACGCCTTTAACGAGCACGGCGGTATAGTCAAAGGGCGCTAAAAAATCGAAGTGATAACGCATGTCCGTCTACCGTTTTCGTCTACAGATTGGCAGGCAATGGCAGACCCAGCCACTTCACGCTAATGGCATTTAATTCGCCATCTTTTTTAGTCATGGCAAGAATCGTATTGACCTTATCGAGCAACGGCTTCTCATCCTTATTCAGACCAATGGAACATGGCGAATCTTTTATCAGAAATTTGGTTTCAGGTTTACGCGGTGGATTCCTGGCAATGATCGCCGCTGCAACCACGTTACCCGTCGCCACTAATTGCACCTGACCGGAGAGGAAGGCGCTGATGGTCCCGTTATTGTCTTCATAGCGTTTGATCGTGGTGGTCGCAGGAACCATTTTGGACAACTCCAGATCCTCAACCGCACCGCGCGTGACGCCCACGGTCTTACCCGCCAGATCAGCTACGCTACTCACTTTTTGGTCAGCACCACCAAATACGCCGTTATAAAACGGTGCATAAGGGGCGCTGAAGTCGATCACTTTTTCACGCTCTGGATTTTTACCCAGACTTGAAATAATCAAATCGACTTTTTTAGTCTGCAAATAAGGCACACGGTTAGCGCTAGTGACTGGAATCAGTTCCAGCTTGACGCCCATTTTTTTGGCAATCAACGCAGCAACATCAATATCCAAACCTTGCGGCGTGAGTTCGCTGGTAACCGATCCAAACGGCGGAAAATCCTGCGGCACGGCCACTTTCAGCACGCCGCTTTTGACGATTTGATCGAGTGCATCAGCGTGTGCAGCAGTAGTAGCAATGGCCGCCGCCGCACACAGGGCGAGCAGGATGTTGAAAAATTTCATGTTGGAACTCCATTAGCTGGGATAAGTGAAGACGACTTGCCGAATGCTGCTTATTGAATAGATTAATAAGTAAGCTAATTAATAAATTATTGAGCAAGTCGTATGCCAGCAATGCTGAGTCAGGGTGTCGCAACCCGGATGGCCTGGCTCTCACCAGATTGGCGCAATTTACGTGATAAAAACTCACTAAAAAGGGGAGTGGAGGATCAGCGGAAGATAGTGTTATCGAGATTGATGTCGTACTGCCTGCGTCGGGGCGCCCTTATCTAAACAATGATGCGGCCTGACTTATCAGTATTTTCTGTAGTTAAAAATAGATTTTTCTATTCCTATTTTGTACCTCCAACAGAAATATCATGTACGCCGTTATCGCAACGCGTGGTTACAAACGAAGAAGTCAGTACATCCGTCACACAATCCTTATAACTGTTGAGTACACATCATGCACCTACCAATTTTTAAAAGTTCACCTTCAGCATCAACGTCATACGTCAATTCCAATCCACCGCTACAAAATAAAGGAACACCTTCACGCCTTATAAGCGGTATTGCTGGCAGTTATTCATCTTTGGAAAAATTAACCAGCGCATCATGCTCGGCGCTCACGAACGCACCATCGCATATAAAAAACAGACCCGATACTGTTTTGGTAATCAAGGCTTCCTATTTTGTCACGATAGACGATAAAGGCAAGATTGAGCCGGTACCCTACAAACCAGTAGTGGTGCAATATGCCGGCCTCCATGATGCTGCTTCACTCAAAAATAGCAACACACCATTGCAGCCAATATCGACAATCACGAAGCCCTCTGTTGAACTGAGTATGTCAAAAAATGAAACCACAGATATTGAAGTTCCTTCCCAAACGGTGAACAAACCAGCTGGTAGATTTTCTAACGCTATTTCATACCTGCAAAGAATGGTTCACGGAAGACCTGCCAATTATTCCAGATTGAGTGTGACGCCCGATAACGATAATAAATTGGAAGCGAAATCATCTAATCGCAGTCATCGCAAAATCATCAAAGCGCGTAATCAACTGCTCACGAATCAATTGAATCAAATCTTTGAAGATAAATTACAACAATTAAATCCTCCAGGCCCCAACGGAAAGCAATCTCGAAAACTGCCCGACTTCAACCCTATTAAGGCGGTCGACTTTCAATTACATGGAACTATTGGATCAGGTAAGGTTAGCTTCGTACCGCCAAAAAATATGAATGGAAATAATTCTTAACTAGTGTGTGTTGACATTTTATGTTAAGAAAATCGATTCGTACTGAGTAGCCCGTCAGAGCGTATTGAAGTAGTTGCATGCGTCTGCGATTCTTCGATACGGCACTTTGTGCTTACTCAGTCCGAACGGCTTTTTGGTGCTTTACCAATTCCACATGTCAACACACCCTAATATAAACGCGATCGATGGCGTTGCCTGCAACCTGATGATGTGCGTAATCCTCATAAAAAATGGTCATCTCAGCGAAAGCCGGGATGACCATTTTTTTGTGCTAAATGTAACGAACCAGAATGGAGGCTACCGGCACGATTACACGCTTTTCCGTCTCGCAGGTAGTTGCTCCTCCTTGCAGAATGCAGTCTGCCGCGTCGTCGCGCTTACCTAGAAAGCCGGGAAACCGCACACTCGTGCCGGTCCAACTGCCGTTTCCAGGTTAAACCAACACAATATGCAAAAAATTAGCCGCTAACCGTATCTCCCTCCGCAATACCGTCGCGCAAGAGTGCCTCCAATAAGTCGAAAGTGATGAATGCGTTCCCGGTGTAAAACTGCGCACCGAACCAATGCTGTCAGATGAGTATGGTATCAGTCGCACCGTGATGCGGAAGGCGATTTTTCGGTTGAAGAATGAAGGCTTGAGATGGCGTCAATCCGAGTGCTCGTAATTAGGTAAAGTGTGGATGATTGGCTTATGGGAATTTGCTATCGTGCGCTTTGTCATTCTGACCTGGCGACTCAACATTTCGATTCAATACATCATCTTTCTATGACTATTTATAAAATACCCCCAGCAGTATCTTTTGGCTATACCCCTCCATCGCGCCAAACCGAGGCAGTAATACAATCGCCTGTGGCGCAAAATTTTTCATATGGGTTCAATACTGACGACAGGGGATTGACATCGGCGACATCGGCGACATCGGCGACATCGGCGACATCGGCGACATCGACGACATCGACGACATCGACACCGGCTTCTCCAGGTTTACTGTCGCAATCTATAAAAAAAACAGGCATTGCGCTAAATGGACCCAATACGCCGCCGCAACCGACTGCGATAGTCAAGAGTGAGCATCCATCAACGCTCACGCCACAAGAGCAAAAAGAAATCCTTACCAATTTTCAGGCGATACAGACGGACTACGATAAAATTTTTTATTTGTCTGAAGCTATCGAAACCATTAAAAAGGGACATCCAAAACTAAGAGATGCAGTGAAACTTCTTATTCCCTATATCGATAAAAAATATATCGACATGCTAACTGATGGACATAAAAGTATCTTGGATTCAGCAGCTAAAGATGGCTATCTGGATATAGTAGAACTAGCTCTGGCGCAAGGTGCTAATCAAAATTCTGGGGTATTGGTCGTTGCTTTAAAAAATAATCAGATGGATGTTTTTAATTTTCTGCTTAAAGACAACGCTACCAATCCTAATCAAAAGCATGACGGCGATACAGCTTTGCAATGTGCAACAAAAAGGGGAGCGACAGAGTTGGTGAAAAATCTGCTGGCACGCGGAGCCGATCCAAAAAAAGAGGGAATACTCAACCGGGCTATACAACTCGAACAGACGGATATCATCGACGTTCTGCTCAAACTTGATGCTAATACTATTGACGTTAATCAAACAGGTAGTCACCAATCGCCGTTGGAAATAGCCACAGAAAAATGGGATATCAAGTCGGTGGAAAAATTGCTGAGTCGACCAGAGATTGATCCAAACGCAGGCAATGAGTATCCGTTGATGATCGCTGCCGGAAAAAATTCTACTGACATCGCCAGACTTCTGATCAGTCACCCCAAGACCACTCCCTATGTTGAAGGTAAAACGAGTTTTGGACAAGACAGAAGGGGTGATACACCCTTGAAGCGCGCTTCACGCGAAGGTCATTCTGCGATGGTAAAGGTTCTTCTTGCCGATCCTAAATTCTCTCCCAAGCCCGACGACCTTATCGACGTCTTGCACCAGGCTATAAAATCTGAGCCTGGGGAAAGTGACCGTAGTATTTACATTACACATGGCCGTCCTGAGATTCTCGATACGCTCTTTATGGATAAGCATATTGATGCGGAAATGCTGGCGCAAGAGTCACCCTCCACGATATTGGCTTTCGCACAAAAATGCCTTACCTCCACCGAGCGTGCTGTGACTAACTTACTTGCGCCGCTACCGGCTCGTAATACGAGCCATATTGAAACTGATAGTGGTAACAAAAGGGGGGCTATAAGTCCATTTAACGGTGCAACATTGAATGGATTTCTCTCCAAACCAGACAAGATAGCGCAGGCAAATTTACTACGTAATCTTTTGAGCACGCAAATTGCCAGGATCAATCATCTGCGTAGTGAGCGCAAAGACGTTACCAAAGAACCTTTTAAAGCCCCTGTTTTAAATAAGGCGGTAATCCCAGGTACAAGCCATCTACCCACTACTGATTCTGTAAGGTATGCATCCGTTAATAAGAATCCGTTGCTGCAATCATCAAGCCATCATCCCGACGGCAATACTCTGAAAAATCGTTCGAGTGATTGGCATGACGTCTGTCGAACGCTGATGTCTATTGATGTTACGTATCAGGATTTTATTAAAAAAATTGAAAAAAATTGATTACGGGGAGAGTTAACATGATTAATCAATTGCATGATCACACAACCCGCGCTGCAATCAAGCATCGAATCGATTCTTGATTCGGCTGGTCTTGATGCAAAGTTACGTTCTTGAACATAGGGTATCTGAACCGATTGCAGGTGGGCCATGATTTATCATCATCACCGTTACCTGTTGAGGACGCTAATATGGTGCTCAACAGGCACCCCAACACTAGTTCACCACTTTAGTGCCGCTTGAGCCGGCACTAAAGAATAACTTCTACTTCACTTGATTTTTTCTAAAAGTCATATGATGATATGGTTATATTATGAAAATAATCATTGAGATACCATGTTCAAAAAACTAGCCGCTAACCGTGCCTCCCTCAGTGATACCGTAGCGCAAGAACTTCTCCAAAAAATCGAAAGCGGTCAATACGGTCCCGGCACAAAACTACCCACCGAGCCACTGCTGTCAGAGGAGTACGGCGTTAGCCGCACCGTAGTGAGGGAGGCGATTTCTCGTTTAAAGAATGAAGGCGTGGTCGAGCCGCGTCAGGGCAGCGGGGTGTATGTCAGCGAGCAGGGTCATTTGCGGCCCCTGCGCATTCAGTTTGACCAGGCATCATCGGCCACTGCTGTATTGCAAATAGTCGAGTTGCGGCGCGCCATTGATGCCGAAGTTGCCGCGCTGGCAGCATTGCGCCGTACGCCGCGCCAATTGAAAGCGATTGAAAAGGCTTTGCGTGGGATCGAGGCCGATGTCGTGGCCGGTGGCGATGGCGTCAAGGCCGACATGATGTTTCACCGTAGCATCGCTGAAGCTACGGGCAATCCTTATCTGCTGCAAACGCTAGCGTTCTTAAACCAATATCTCGAAGACGCCACCGTCGTTACCCGCGCCAACGAGGCACGTCGCGATGATTTTATGCGGCAAGTCTATGAGGAACATGCTGCCATCGCCGCTGCCATCACCGCTGGCGATGCACTCAGTGCGCGCAATGCAGCGCAGACACACATGTTCAACGCGGCGCGGCGCTTGGCGCAGGGTACAGACGCCTCTTTGTCAGTCAGCAAAAATAGCGTCAAAAGTGCCGCTAAAAAATTAACTAAACAGGATAAAAAATGACTATCAATGTAGGAGTAATCGGCCTCGGTGCAATGGGCCTGGGCGTTGCCCGGTCGTTGTTGCGCGCAGGAATTTCTACCCACGCCTGCGACTTGCGCCCAGCCGTGCTTGCGCAGTTTGTCGAAGAGGGCGGAAAAGCCTGCAACACACCAGCCGCGCTGGGTGCCGTGTGCGATGTCGTCATCACCGTCGTCGTCAATGCCGCACAAACCGAGCAGGTTTTATTCGGTGAAAACGGTGCCGCCGCCGCCATGCAGCCCGGCAGTCTGGTCATTGCCAGCGCCACCGTCGCGCCAGACTTTGCCGTCGCATTGGGCGCACGATTAGCCGCGCAACAATTGCTGATGCTCGACGGCCCCTTATCCGGCGGTGCTGCGCGTGCCAACGCCGGTGCAATGACGATGATGATATCGGGACCCGCCGCCGCCTACGCCAAAGCCGAGCCGGTGTTGGCCGCCATTGCCGGTAAAGTCTATCGACTAGGCGACGCCCACGGCATCGGCTCCAAGGTCAAAGTCATCAATCAATTGTTAGCCGGTGTCCACATCGCCGCCGCTGCCGAAGCCATGGCGCTGGGCATGCGCGAAGGCGTCGATCCCGATGCGCTCTACGAAGTCATCACCAACAGCGCAGGCAACTCCTGGATGTTTGAGAACCGCGTGCCACATATTTTGAAGGCCGACTACACGCCGCTCTCCGCCGTCGATATTTTCGTCAAGGATCTCGGGCTGGTGCTCGACACCGCCCGCGCCAGCAAATTTCCGTTACCGCTATCAGCGGCGGCGCATCAGATGTTCATGATGGCCTCCACCGCTGGCTATGGCGCTGAAGATGATTCCGCCGTGATTAAAATTTTTCCAGGCATCACCTTGCCGGTGGCGAAATGATGCGCGCAACACACCCCTTGCTAGGCTGCATCGCTGACGATTTCACGGGCGCAACCGACCTCGCCAACATGCTGGTGCGCGAAGGCATGCGCACCGTCCAAACAATCGGCGTACCAGAACTGGCACCGACCGAGGTTGACGCCATCGTCGTCGCGCTCAAGTCGCGCACAGTTCCCGCTAGCGAAGCCGTGGCCGATGCGCTTAATGCACTGGCGTGGTTGCAGCAGCAAGGTTGCCGTCAATTTTTCTTCAAATACTGCTCCACCTTCGACTCCACCGCAGCCGGTAATATCGGACAGGTCACCGACGCATTGCTAGCCGCTTTGGACGCGGAGTTTACGATTGCCTGCCCGGTGTTTCCCGAAACCGGGCGCACTTTGTATCGCGGGCATTTGTTTATCAACGACCAGTTACTCAACGAGTCAGGCATGCAACATCATCCTCTGACCCCGATGACCGACGCCAATCTGGTGCGCGTGCTGCAACAGCAAACGACGGGCAAGGTCGGTCTGGTCGGGTATCCGGTGGTCGCGCAAGGGGTTGCGGCGATGCAAACGCACTACGCGGCGCTAAAGCAGCAAGGCGTGCGTATCGCCATTGTCGATGCGCTGGAAAACGCCGATTTGTACGCCATCGGCGCGGCCTGTGCTGACATGCCCCTGGTCACCGGCGGCTCCGGCATCGCGCTTGGTTTGCCCGGCAACTTTGTCCGGGCCGGATTATTAACGCCGTCCAACAATGCAGCGGCAAGCACATTGCCAACAGTAGACGGCCACTCGGCAGTGCTGGCTGGCAGTGCCTCGCAAGCGACCAATGCCCAAGTCGCCAAATGGAAAGAAACCCGTCCCGCCTTCCGTATCGACGCCTTAGAAGTCGCACGCGGTGCGCCGGTGGTGGCCGAGGCGCTGGCATTCGCGCAGCAGCATTTATCCACACAAGCGCCGCTGATCTACGCCACCACCACCCCGGATCAGGTCAGGCAGGTGCAAGCCGAACTTGGCGTAGAGCGCGCCGGTGCGTTAATAGAAGCCACGCTGGCCGAAATCGCCCGTGGTTTGTTTGCGGTGGGCGTGCGGCGCTTTGTGATTGCCGGTGGCGAAACCTCCGGCGCAGTCGTCCAGGCGCTCAACGTCACGGCGCTACGGATCGGCAAACAGATCGATCCCGGCGTACCGGCCACAATCTCGATCGGCGCGGTACCGCTAGCCTTAGCCCTCAAGTCCGGCAACTTCGGCTCAGTCGATTTCTTCGAAAAAGCCTTGCATGCCCTGGGTGATGCACGATGACAATCTCACACAAAGAACACTCCTTGCGCCAAGAAATCTGCCGCGTCGGCGCAAGTTTGTATCAACGCAATTACACCGTCGGATCGTCCGGCAACATCAGCGCCCGGCTCGATGATGGTTGGCTCATTACGCCGACCGACGCTTGTTTAGGGTTGTTGGACCCGGCGCACATTGCCAAGGTCGATCTCACCGGAAAATGGATCAGCGGCGACCAGCCATCCAAAACCCTGACCCTGCATCGCGCCGTCTACGATAACAATCCAGATGCGCAATCGGTATTACATACCCATTCCACCAATCTGGTCGCGCTGACCTTAGCCGGGGTCTGGCGTCGTGATGATGTCCTGCCGCCGATTACCCCTTATCAAGTCATGAAAGTCGGCCATATCCCCCTGATCCCCTATGCCTTACCCGGCGACCCCGTCGTTGCGCAGCAAGTCAGCCTGCTGGCAACGACAGTGCGCGGGGTCTTGCTCGAAAGGTTAGGGCCGGTGGTCTGGCATCACAGTATTGCGCAAGCTGCCTACGTGTTGGAGGAGTTGGAAGAAACCGCACGTTTGTGGATGATGTTGCAGCAAAAACCGGCGGCGCTTGGTGCTGCCGAGATTGAAGCGTTGTGTACGAGGTTCGGCGTAAGTTGGTAAAAACCAACGCGCTGTTCCATCATTTTTTATCACTATAAAACCAAAGTCGGAGACAAAATGTCAGCAATCATCAGCCCTGCGAAACAGGGCAACAAACCACCAGACAAGACCCCCATCGATGCCGATGGACTGTACACAAAAGTGTTTTGGCGTTTCGTGCCATTCATCATGTTGTGTTACGCCATCGCGTATCTGGATCGCGTCAATATCGGTTTTGCCAAGCTGCAAATGTCAGCTGATTTGGGATTTAGCGAAACCGTTTTCGGCCTCGGCGCAGGGATATTTTTTCTCGGCTATTTTTTGTTTGAGTTGCCCAGTAATCTGATCATGAATCGGGTCGGTGCCAAAATCTGGATCGCCCGCATCATGATTACCTGGGGGTTGTTGTCAGCCTGTTTTGTGTGGGTACAAACACCGACGCAATTTTATGTTCTGCGCTTTCTGCTGGGTCTTGCCGAAGCCGGTTTTTATCCTGGCATCATTCTCTATCTGACCTATTGGTTTCCATCAAATCGGCGTGCCAAAGTGGTGGCCGTGTTTATGGCCGCGATTCCCTTGTCGGGCATTATCGGCAACCCTTTATCGGGCTGGATCATGCAGACCTATAACGGTGTCAACGGCTGGAACGGCTGGCAATGGATGTTTGTGGTTGAAGCGGTGCCTGCGATCTTGATTGGTATCGCGGTGCTGTTTGTGATGGATAACAATATCCGTGCAGCGACTTGGTTAAGTACCGCAGAAAAAGATTTTCTGGAGGCGGCTGTCGTCGCTGATCAGAAAGATAACGTCAGTCCGAAATCGACCGGCGGTGTGTTTAAAGACGTGCGGATTTGGCATATGTGTTTTATCTATTTTTGTATCGTCATGGGGCAGTATGGCTTGAGCTTTTGGTTGCCCACGCTGGTGAAGGCTTCGGGCGTTGAAGGTGCGCTCAATATTGGGTTGGTTAGCGCGATTCCTTATCTGTGTGCTGTTGTGGCGATGATTTTGATCGGGCGTAGTTCGGATCGGTTGCGTGAGCGGCGCTGGCATTTGATGTTGCCTGCGTTGCTTGGAGCGGTTGGGTTTGTGGTCTCGGCGCTGGTTGCTGACAATACCGTGATTGCGATTATCTTTTTGTCGTTTGCGGCTATTGGGGTGCTGACTTGTTCGCCGTTGTTTTGGTCGTTGCCGACCGCGTTTTTGTCAGGCACTGGCGCGGCGGCGGGGATTGCTGTGATTAATTCTGTGGGGAATCTGGCGGGGTTTGTTAGTCCGTTTTTGGTGGGGTGGTTGAAGGATACGACGCTTAGTAATCAGAGT
>NZ_JBRIIQ010000118.1:0-11534 GCF_052976905.1 Glaciimonas sp. GG7
GCACGCTGTGGACCGACCCGTTGCCGTCGCGCAGACGTACTGTGCGGATCGACAGATGCTCAACGGTGCCGATGTGACCATTGCCGACGTCTACCCAGTCGCCCACCGACATGGAGTCTTCGATCAGCATAAAGATACCGGTAATGACGTCCTTGACCAACGATTGCGAGCCAAAGCCGATGGCCAGGCCGACTACGCCAGCTGACGCCAATAGCGGCGTGACGTTAATCCCGAGATTGGCCAGCGTGGTAATAACGGTGATAGCCAGAATGATCAGCAGGGAGGCGTTGCGTAGCAGCGGCAAAATGGTCCGCATGCGGGTGCTTGGGTTGCGGCCATAACGACCATAGCGACCACTGGGGCCTGGCGTAATCGCTTCCTGAATCGCGGTGTCGAGCAATATCCAGACTATCCACGCTAACGCCAACGTGAGTCCTATCTTGCCGACGGTGGCCAGTATCATCCTGCCAATGAGCGTGGCGTTGGCAAAGTCGAGTAAGGAGTGATCCCATATCCGCGTCAACAGTTCAAAAAATCCGACCCACATCAGCACTTGTAGAAAACTGAACATAGCCGCTGTCAGGCGCAGAACGTAGGGCGATTGACGTCGCGGCGAAGTGCGCTTTTTAATGCGGCCGATGCGCTGCAACAGGCTGCCGATAAAAAACATGGCGACCAGTAAGGCCGCGCTACTGATGGCGTGATTGAGCGCTGCGCTACTGTTATCAGCCCCGATGACTGTGGCCAGACTGACGCCGCCAGCGAGCAGCAGAATTGGGTAATACCAAAGTGAGGCGATGATCTCCAGTGTTTCCATGCGCGCCCGATGCCCGCGACGCACGTCGAGCGCGCGGTTGCGGATCAGATGAGCGACCGGACGTCGAAACCGTAACGCGAAGACGACGCACAGAATGGCGGCAATCAGATTGGCCGATGTTGCCACCAGCGCTGACAAAGTGCCGCCGATGATCGAGTACAGTTTGGGATTGTTGACAGCGTCGCCTAGCCAACCGGCAAAGCCTATCGCGTATAGCAACTTCCATCCACGCCGCCGCAGAATATGGATGGCAACGCCGCGATGGCCGCTGTAGGAGAGCGAAAAAATGATCACACAAATCGCTCTGAAAACGCTTGCGCCTATGAAGGTGTAGAGCAGCAGGGTGGCGATGGCACGGCCCAGCGACGGCGGCAGACTGAGTACAACTGTGATCTCAATGAGTAGCGCAATCACCCACGGCACGATGTGACGCAGGATATAGATCGATAATTCTTTGATGCCAGGATCGGGCGAGAGCGTATCTTGCATGCCGAAATGTTGCCGCACGCGTTTGCCGACATAATCCAATGCGAAGGCTATCAGGGCGAACAAGGCCATCATTTCGGCAAAGTTTGCCAATGCGGTCAGTGGCGGCTCATCGGTGTGACGCGACAACAGCGTTGAGAATTCTTCTTCGGCGTTGGCGAATTGTTGCGACCAGTATTTTTGCGGCGCGGCGACTTGATCGTAATGGGCCTGCACCGCGTCCAGACTATCGGAGATTAAGCCGATCAATCCTTTTTGCGCCGTGACGGGCGCTTTGTTTTGTTGCTCAGCCTGTTGCAAAGCGGTGACCAAGGCTTTGGCGGCAGGGTTAGCCTGCAATGTTTTGGCCAGTGCGCTGATGGTTGCGGCGTTGGGTGGATTTGCAGGGTTTGAAGAGTTCGATGCTGCGCTGCTATCGGCGGCGGAGTACGCCGGGGCGATACTCAAGGACAAGCAAACTAACAAGCAGAGCGTGAGCAGTGGCTGTGCAAAATATTTGGCCCGCGCGCCAATATGTATAGGAATCATAATGGCATCGCAAAAGTCATAAAAATCACCCTTGGTATCAGTAGCAAGCGGCTTGTTGTACTAGAAAAGCCTGCAATGCCGCCGACGCCTGATAAACAGGAAAAGTCCCGCGCAGCAGAATTTGCGCGTTGCGACGATAAGCAGCCTGAAGAATCTGTACCTGCATATTCTGGCGCACCGCTTCAATACGCGTGGCCAGTATGCCAGCGGGATTTTCAATCGCAATGTCCAGCACGCCGCCAGCAGCGCTCACGGCAGGAGCATGACTGACGATCTGTTGGGCAATACTGCCGGGTATCAAACAAGCAGAGGCCAGACAGCAACCGCCCGAGACCGCCAGCGAAGGATGCGCCGATTGCGGCGTGAAATAACGCGCGCTGATGTTGCCGCCATTACGAGGAGCCGAGACGATGCAGATCTTCGGCATGGTTTCGCTGGCAGCTAATTGCGTCGCGCTCATCAACGCGCCTGAAGGGAGTTTCAGGCCCATCTTCAATCCGGCGGCGACCCACAATGCGCACAGGCGATTTTTAAAGTCCGGGTCTGCATCGAGCTGCGCCGGAGTTTCATAGCCGGTTTTCCCCAACGCGTCAGCGGCAACAATCACCATCGGCACGGCGACATCAATACAACTCACCAGTATGCCGTCGATGTCGTCAACGACATTGCCGGTGGGGAGGAGCGCGCCGGTTTTTGCACCGACCGGCGCATGCAGATACAGATCGACGCCGGGGAATTTGCCATCAACGCCGGGAATCTCGGTGTCTGCTAGCAGTGTGTGACCGCCTGCGTCAATTTCCAGCGCCATTTGCGCCGACATGCCGGTACCGGTATTGGTATTGAAAATATCGACGGCAAACCGTTTGCCGTTGGCCGCGATTAGCCCGGTATCGAGCGCATATAAGGGCAGGGCGGCGGACATATTGCCGCAGTTGACGCTCCAGTCGATCGCGCTTTTATCAGCGGCCAACTGCGCCAGGGTGCTGATAATCGTGCGACGGGCCGTATCGATATCGACGATAAATACTTTATTGCTGGTAGGCGCGCCGCGTCCAAGGCCGTTGATCTGGCGATTGCCAGCGCTGTCCCCTTGCCGTGGAATCCCCATCAATATGCGAATTAACTCATCGCGTAAATCCGGATCGGCTGGCAGATGTTGTTGCCAGATCACGATCCCGGTAGATGTCCCGCCCCGCATATGGAAGACGGGAAATTCCGGCACGCCGAAAACGATGTGCGTCTTCAGATGCGCTAGTCCGGGATGCGGGAAGTGTGAACGCATAAAAAAGTTAAATTTCCAGATTGTCGATCAGGCGTGTAGTACCCAGTTTGGCGGCAGCCAATACCACCAATTCTTCGCCACGGGCCAACTCCTCTGCCGATGCCGCTTGCAGGTTACCGCGCTTGCGCACCGAGATGTAATCAGGCTGCCAGCCGGTAGCCCGGAGTTGCGCCATTGCTTGTTGTTCGAGCGCTTCAATGTTGCGCTGTCCGCTACGCACTTCTGCGGCAACCTGCGTAAGTGCTTGGTACAGCGCCGGTGCTTCTGCGCGTTGTTCTGCCGATAAATACATATTGCGCGACGACAGCGCTAAGCCATCCTCTGCCCGAAACGTTTCTGCGGCGATGATATCGGTCGGTAATGCAAACTGTTTTGCCATGTTGCGAATGATCATCAATTGTTGATAATCCTTCTTTCCGAATACCGCCACGCGCGGTTGTACGCATGAAAACAGCTTCATTACCACCGTTGTGACCCCGGTAAGAAACCGGGACGAACTCACCTTCAAGCGTATTGCCCAGACCGTCAGGCGGTTGGATGCGGTATTCCTGCGGTTCCGGATAAAGGTCTTTTTCACTCGGCGCAAACAACACGTCAACGCCTTCTTTTTCCAGTTTGGCGACATCAGCATCAAATGTACGCGGATATTTAGTAAAGTGGACGTTCGGGCCGAATTGTAGCCGGTTGACAAAAATCGATGCGACGACCGGATCGCCGTGGCGTTTAGCCAGGCGCATCAGCGAAAGATGGCCTTCATGCAAATTACCCATAGTTGGCACAAAAGCAGTGCGCAACTGGCCGCGCATCTGATCGCGTAATTCTTCGATCGAGGAAATAATTTTCATGGAAAAAGTCGAGGTGAGTTTGTAGAAGATAGGACGTGTTGACATACAAAGTTTGTGAAGCACCTAGTCCCGTTCGGACTGAGTAGGCACAAAGTGCCGTATCGAAGAATCGCCAACGCATGCAACTACTTCGATACGCCCTTTGGGCTACTCAGTACGAACGGAGTTTTTTACATTCAAAATATCAACACACCCTGACAAAAGCACGAATATAAAATGCCGGTATCACGACGGCGAATAAGCCAACCGTACATAAATAGGCGCAAACGGCTCAGCCTGGGTGATTTCGATCAGCGTTTCTTTAGCCAGTTCCAGCAAGGCGATAAAGTTGACCACCAGCACCGGGACGCCGCGTGCGGGATCGAACAGGTCGGCAAACTCGACAAAACGGGCCGATTGCAAGCGTCGCAAAATGCCGGTCATATGTTCGCGCACCGATAATTCTTCGCGGCTGATGATGTGGTGCTGAGTCAGTTTGGCGCGTTTGATCACGTCTGCCCAAGCTGATTGCAGATCGACGACGTCCACTTCCGGCCAGCGCGTGACGATGCTTTGTTCGATATAAATCTGGGTGCGGACAAAATCGCGTCCCAGTAGCGGTAGCTGATTGATTTCTTGCGAGGCCAGTTTCATTTGCTCGTATTCCAGCAAACGGCGCATCAGTTCTGCGCGTGGATCTTCAGCTTCGTCGCTGTCGGTTTTTCTCGACGGCAACAACATGCGCGATTTGATTTCAATGAGCATGGCCGCCATCAGCAAATATTCGGCGGCCAGTTCCAGATTGGTAATGCGGATTTGATCGACATATTCGAGATATTGCAGGGTCACCTGCGCCATCGGAATATCGAGAATATTGAAGTTTTGCTTGCGGATCAAATACAGCAAAAGGTCCAGCGGCCCCTCAAATGCTTCGAGAAAAACTTCCAGCGCATCCGGCGGAATATACAAATCGGTCGGCATGCGAAACAGCGGTTCGCCGTACAGACGTGCAAAAGCCACACCGTCGATGACGTTCGGTGTGGAGTCCGGCTGTCCGGCAACGGTAATTTCAGCAGCGTCTGACAAATCTTGCGTCATAGCGTTATCGGTAGCCAGAATGCATCTTGCAGGGAGAAGCCAGAGGGGTGTTAGTGCTCGTTTTGATAAACGTAAGGTTGCTGCGCAACGCGGGAGTCTGCGGTGCGGAGTTGGCTATCGAGATCGATCGGGGTTTTGTCCCACAACAGCGCCCGGCCTGCCAGTTGTTGCTTTTCCAGATCCGGGTTTTTGACCTTGAGCTCGTTGATGAACAGGGTCGTTTCGGATTGATAGTTGGTGAATTGCTTGGATTTCATGGTGTTTACCTGGTTGTTGCTTGGTTGTTGCCTGGTTAATAACGCCGTAAATGCTGGTGCTATTTTATGTCAGTAGTGATGCGCCGGTTGTTGGCGCATTGCATTTGTATCGAATTAATTAGCGTATCCGCATCCCCGGCGCAGCACCGGGCCACGGGTTGAGAATATAAATACCGGGATTAGCCTTCTCATCGGCTGCCGACGCCGCCAATACCATGCCTTCAGAAATACCGAATTTCATCTTGCGCGGTGCCAGATTGGCGACCATCACCGTCATCTTGCCGATTAGCTCTTCCGGCTGATACACCGACTTGATACCCGAAAATACATTCCGCAAGCGGCCTTCGCCCACATCCAGCGTCAGGCGCAACAGTTTGTCGGAGCCGTCAACGTGTTCGCAATTGACGATTGTGGCGATGCGTAAATCGATTTTGCTGAAATCGTCGATGGTGATTTGCGGTGCTAGTTCTTCGATGTCTGACGCGGGAGCATCAATAGCATCGCTAGCCGGCGCATCAGCTTTCACTTCAGGCGCATCAAACAAAGCATCCAGCATCTTAGGCTCAACGCGGGTCATCAAATGCGCATAGACGTTGATTTTGTGACCATCCGTCAGCGGTGTATTGATATCAGACCATTCCAGCGATCCAATTTGTAAAAACGCCTCAACTTGCTGCGCCAATACGGGCAATACCGGTTTCAGATACAGCGTCAAGATGCGGAAAGCTTCCAGCAAACGGCTACACACTTCGTGCAACGCCGCCGCATTGTTGACATCTTTAGCCAACTCCCACGGTTTGTTGGCGTCCACGTAAGCATTGACGATATCGGCCTGATCCATGATGGCGCGCAGGGCTTTGCCGTATTCGCGGCCTTCGTACAGCGCTTTGATATCGGCGGAGACGGCGCGCAGGTTTGCCAGGAACGGATCGCTATCGGTGGCCCACGCTGTGCTGACTTTGCCGTCGAATTTTTTGCTAATGAATCCTGCGGCACGGCTGGCGATGTTGATGTATTTACCGATCAAATCGGAATTCACACGCGCGACGAAATCGTCAGGATTAAAATCGACGTCTTCCACCTTGGCGCTGAGTTTGGCGGCGATGTAATAGCGCAGCCATTCTGGATTCATGCCGATGTCCAGATAGCGCAACGGAGAAATCCCGGTGCCGCGTGACTTGGACATTTTTTCACCGCTAACAGTGATGAAGCCGTGCACAAACACATTATTGGGCACCTTGCGTCCGGCAAATTTGAGCATCGCCGGCCAAAACAGGGTGTGGAAATACGTAATGTCTTTGCCGATGAAATGGTATTGCTCGGTGCTTGGGTCGGCCATAAAGGCATCGAAGTCACGCCCGGTTTTATCGAAGTAATTCTTCAATGACGCCAGATAGCCAATCGGCGCGTCCAGCCAGACATAAAAATACTTGCCCGGCGCATCCGGGATTTCGATCCCGAAATACGGCGCGTCGCGGCTGATATCCCAATCACCCAGGCCGCCGTCGCCTTCCAGCCATTCCTTCGCTTTGTTGGCGACTTCCGGCTGCAAGCGGTTGTCTTCCAGCGCCCACTGGCGCAGAAAATCCACGCAGCGTGGATCGGAAAGTTTAAAGAAGAAATGTTCCGATGATTTCATCACCGGGGTGGCACCCGACAAGGTGGAGAACGGATTTTTCAGGTCGGTTGGGGCGTACACGGCGCTACAGTTCTCGCAAGAGTCGCCGTATTGATCCTTGGTTCCGCATTTCGGACATTCGCCCTTAATGTAGCGGTCGGGCAAAAACATGCCTTTGACCGGATCGTAAAATTGTTCAATGGTCTTGGTCGTGATCAGCTTGGCGTCGTCGCGCAGGCTGCGATAGATTTCTTGCGACAGCGCGTGGTTTTCAGCGCCGTCGGTGGAATGCCAGTTGTCGAAGGCGATGTGAAAGCCGTCCAGATATTCCTTGCGACCGGCCGCGATATTGGCAACAAACGCTTGCGGCGTGATCCCGGCTTTTTCAGCCGCAATCATGATAGGCGCACCGTGGGCATCGTCGGCACCGACAAAATGGACCTCATTTCCTAGCATGCGCTGAAACCTGACCCAGATATCGGCCTGGATGTATTCCATGATGTGGCCGATGTGGAATGCGCCGTTGGCGTAGGGAAGGGCGGTGGTGACGAATAGCTTGCGCGGCGTGTGCAGAGGAGATGTGCTCAAAGTGGTGCTCATTTAGCGGTGGCAGTTGGAGTAAAACCGTGATTTTAGCAGTGCCGACGCTTATGTTGATACCGGCTTTGCATACGGCGTGGCGGCTTGTGGCGTCATGGTCACTGTTTATGTTACTTAGCTGATGTTTAATTGACAATTTGGCAAGCCTGATTTTGCCCCTTTATGCGCGCCGATCAGGCGATTAGTTTAGACTTGCGCAACTATATAGAGGAGAAATAATGAGCATGTCGATTGAAGCGATTAAGGCAGCATTGTCCGGTGTGATCGATCCGAATACCGGCAAAGATCTGGTTACCGGCAAATGTGTGAAGAATATTCAGTTGGACGGGGCTAACGTCGCGTTTGATATCGAGTTGGGTTACCCGGCAAAAAGTCAGTACAACCTGATCCGTTCTGCCGCCATTGCAGCAGTAGCACCGATCGCAGGCAATGTCAGCGTCAACGTGTACTCCAAAATTCAAGCCCATTCGGTCCAGCGCGGCGTCAAGTTGCTCTCGAATGTGAAAAACATCATCGCCGTTGCATCCGGCAAAGGCGGTGTCGGCAAATCGACTACGGCAGTCAATCTGGCCTTAGCGCTGGCTGCAGAAGGCGCGCAAGTCGGGATTCTGGACGCCGATATCTACGGCCCGTCGCAGCCCATGATGATGGGCATCAGCGGTCGTCCTGAAACCAAAGACGGCAAAACCATGGAGCCGCTGGAAAACCACGGCCTGCAAGTATCAAGCATCGGCTTTATGGTCGATAACGATGAGCCGATGGTCTGGCGCGGCCCGATTGTCACGCAAGCGCTGCAACAGTTGCTCGATCAAACTAACTGGCGCGATCTGGACTATTTGATCGTCGATATGCCGCCCGGTACCGGCGACATTCAATTGACGCTCTCGCAAAAAGTCCCGGTCACCGGCGCGATCATCGTCACCACGCCGCAAGACATCGCCTTGCTGGACGCGCGCAAGGGCTTGAAAATGTTCGAAAAAGTCGGCATTCCTATTCTCGGCGTTGTAGAGAACATGAGCACGCATATTTGCTCCAACTGCGGTCATGCTGAAGAAATTTTCGGCGCTGGCGGCGGTGAAAAAATGTGCAGTGAATACGGCGTTGAGTTTCTGGGTGCGCTGCCGCTGACGATGTCGATCCGCGAGCAAGCCGACTCCGGTCGGCCAACCGTGATCGCTGAGCCAGATGGTCCGATTGCGCATATCTATAAAGAAATTGCGCGTAAGGTCGCCATTAAGGTGGCGGAGAAAGCCAAAGATATGACGAGTAAGTTTCCGACGATTGTGATTAAGAACGATTAGGGCATTGTCATTTAAAGTTTTCAGCACTCCCAAAGCCCGTTCGGACTGAGTAGGCACAAAGTGCCGTATCGAAGAATCGCCGTATACCCGTATACATATACTTCGATACGCCCTTAAGGGCTACTCAGTACGAACGGGTTTTTGAACTGTAAATACAAGACACCTTAAGATTGATTCTGTAATTCTTTACCGGTGCAGCAACTCCTGCGCCAGATTGACGATCCATCCACTGTAACCAAAAAAGGCTATCCGATGAAATCAAGCTTGAAATCACGTTTATTCACCGTACTGTTCAGTGCAGCAATGATGACAGCCGGTTTTGTGCCGCAATTGGCGCATGCTGCGTCGGTTAATTTTGTCGCACCGGCAGATGGCGCTGTGGTGACCAGCCCGTTTGATGTCAAATTTGGCGTCACCGGCATGGAGATCAAACCTGCCGGAGACATGACGCCCAACACCGGGCATCACCATTTGCTGATCAATCAAGCGCCGATCAAAGCTGGCGACGCCATTCCAGCCGACGCCCAACATCTGCATTTTGGCAAAGGCCAAACCGACACCATGGTCACCTTGCCACCTGGAAAATATAGTTTGACGATGCAGTTCGGTGACGGCTTGCATCATTCGTATGGCCCTGAGATGAGCAAGACAATTAACGTCATAGTGCAATAAGACTTCCACCGCGTTGTTGGCTCAATCGCAGCAATAAGGCCCTCCACGGGCAAGGCAACGCGGTAAAATGTGGTTTTCATTGATAGCGGCTTTGGCAACCCAAGGCCGTTTTTATTTATCATGACCGCATCTACATCTGCTGTAACTCCCCATTCTCCTGTCAGAACCCGCTTTGCACCCAGCCCCACCGGCTATCTGCATTTAGGCGGCGCACGCACAGCCTTGTTCTCCTGGGCCTACGCCCGGCACTTCGGCGGCACTTTCATCCTGCGCGTTGAGGATACCGATCTTGAGCGCTCCACGCCGGAAGCGGTCGAAGCCATTCTTGAAGGCATGCAATGGCTGGGTCTGGATCACGACGAAGGCCCGTTTTTCCAGATGCAACGCATGGACCGCTACCGCGAAGTCATCGCCCAAATGCTGGCTGATGGCACGGCCTATTACTGCTACTCCTCCCCCGAAGAAGTTGAAGCGATGCGCGAAAAAATGCGCGCCGCCGGGGAAAAGCCGCGTTACGACGGCACCTGGCGACCAGAATCGGGCAAGACCCTGCCAGCGATCCCTGCCGAGCGCACGCCGGTGGTCCGCTTCAAAAATCCACTCGACGGCGAAGTCAGCTGGGACGATGTCGTCAAAGGCACCATCACCATTGCCAATCGTGAAATGGACGACCTCGTCATCGCCCGCCCGGACGGCACGCCCACCTACAATTTCTGCGTCGTCGTTGATGACTGGGATATGGCCATTACCCACGTTATTCGTGGCGACGACCACGTCAACAACACCCCGCGCCAAATCAACATTCTCAAAGCGCTCGGCGCAACCTTGCCCCTGTATGGTCACGTGCCGATGATCCTCGGCGCAGACGGCGAGAAACTCTCCAAGCGTCACGGCGCGGTAAGCGTCATGGATTATCCGGCGCAAGGCTATTTGCCCGAAGCGATGCTCAACTATCTGGCGCGCCTTGGCTGGAGCCACGGCAACGAAGAAGTTTTCTCCATCGAGCAGTTTTGCGAATGGTTTGATCTCGATCATCTCTCCAAATCCCCGGCCCAGTTCAATCCTGAAAAACTAGCGTGGGTAAATAACCACTACATCAAGCTGGCAGACAATATTCGCTTGGCTGAACTAGTGCGGCCCCTGATGGAAAAAGACGGCGCCGACTTCACCAGCGGTTCAGCGCCAACGCCAGACCTGGCAAACGTTATCAGCGTCATGAAAGAGCGCGCCAACACCACCCACGAAATAGCCACCGCAGCCATGCTGTTCTATCGCCAGCCAGCGCCCGAGGCAGCGCTGCTGGACCAGCACTTCACCGCAGTAGCCGACACCATCAAACCGGCGCTGACCGATTTGGCAGAGCGTTGTAAATCGGTAGAGTGGGCCAAGCCCGCACTAGCCGCCATGATCAAGGAAGTCTTAACAACACACACCCTGAAAATGCCGCAGATCGCGATGCCACTGCGACTCATGATCACCGGCCAGTTGCAGACACCAGCCATTGATATCGTTCTGGAATTATTCGGACGCGAAGCGGTATTGGTACGGTTGCAAAAATATCTTTGATAAATATTCAAAACGGCATTGTCAGAGGAGGAATAACTTTGCTATAATTCCGCTTCTTCGCAAGGGGGTATAGCTCAGCTGGGAGAGCGCTTGCATGGCATGCAAGAGGTCAGCGGTTCGATCCCGCTTACCTCCACCAGCGTAAAGCAGGTGGAGACAGTAGTAAAAAGTAGTAGTAAAAAGTAATAAGCAACACCACTAGCAGTACGGACAGATCATTGTCCCCATCGTCTAGAGGCCTAGGACATCACCCTTTCACGGTGAGTACAGGGGTTCGAATCCCCTTGGGGACGCCAGATAAAACAGTCGCATCAGTGTGATGCGACTGTTTTTATTTAGACCTTAGTGTAAAAGGTCAGGCGTACAAGAATAAGTAGTCAAAGTGCAAGCGAAGAGTCGGCCACGCAAGCACGCAGTAAGGACAGTTCACTGTCCCCATCGTCTAGAGGCCTAGGACATCACCCTTTCACGGTGAGTACAGGGGT
>NZ_JBRIIQ010000119.1:0-11191 GCF_052976905.1 Glaciimonas sp. GG7
GATACCCACTTTCAGTCGTAAAATTTTCTGACTTTTCGTTAAGTTGACAGTACCCTTTTAACATGTTCCATCAACTTTGTATGTTTAGGTACTGTTTATTATCAGTTAACATTTGGTTATACAAATTCAACAAGGCTAAGTCGCCATATTCGGATCTGGCTCGTCTAACTCAGATTTTTCACACGTCCATCTTGATGCGTCGAAGCTATTTGATCCCGTACCAACGCAATAAATCGTCAGTATAGTCATGATTATTTTTAAAATAGTGGTGCTAAAAATTGATGATGAGTAAAAGTTGTGGTTCTGTCCGATTAACGTGGATAGATGAAAATTTTATTTTCAGACCGTGCGCGAATGCTCCGTGTAGCTACTAAGTCCGACAGACTCATGGTTATTTCTCGTCATGTCGGATACATCGTTAGCAATTCGTTTATGAGAACGGATTTTTTCGGCAGCGCGGATGAAAATACTTTTGAAAAAAAATTGCGGTGCAGATTGAAATTGGTGCTGGTCTGGTGACCATCTCCATCGACCAGTGTTTGCAGACTCTGCTTGAGTTCTTCTGGATTTCTACGCGTGTCGTACCGGGTCAGTATTTGGACAAACACTTTTTCGCGTTCATCGATCACATCCAACGGCTCTTGTTTCCGAAGACCGCCGTGCTTCAGTTGCAACGTATCTACCAGTTGTGTGACCGCGTAATCGGCCCATAAAATACGCCGGCCATCGAGCGTGCTGGTTTCAATAAAGGTATCACTCGGATCATAGGCAGCCATTTTGATGACGCGCGCGTTGTCAAAGTAGGTGTACAACATTTTGGTATAGGCTGCTTTAGGGATGATAAAACTCTTAGGGCTACCGTGAACAGGTATCGATATTTTTCCACTTAATTCTGAAAGAGTAGTGCGCCCCTCAGGCATGGCCATAATTGATTCAGTGCGCGCCACCAGATCGACAAATACACCAGCAGTGGCCAGCCCTTCATGCAATTTTGCCGCAGGCGTCGAAGTTGCGCTGCCGTCGGAGGTGCGGCCAAACAGGCAGGAAACCATATTGACTTGGGTCAGCGCGCTGGCAGCCTTACTCGTATCACGTTGCATCAGCGCGTTCTTCAGCATATCGACCAGATCATCGACACTCTTACGCCGCGTGTGGGAATTGTCCCCAATGTAATGCATGCCGGTATCGCCATGCCCAGAAATAAAAATCTTCAGCCGATCATTCTTCCCAATGGTAGCGACGACACTTTTCAGTTCTTGATTGATTGATGCATTGTCAAAATACAGAAGGTGCAGATTACCTTTGTATTTTAAATTCGCTCTGGCAATAAAATGAGGCAAAACGCGGCCTTCCATATCGCGCCAGGTAATGATGATTGCATGATCGGACATACTGACTCCTGAAAAAATTGGATTTGAAATGACAGTGGAAAGAAATAAATAGTCGTGTCGCGTTAACGAAGATGAACAAGCGAAAATGAACAAAACAGTAGCCCGAAAAAATACTCATTTTCATTTTGATGACCTCGTGCAGCGATCTCTTGTGGCGTGCCATCTCAGACATCGGTTGGCCAAGAACCGCACGACCTCTGGCTTTTTTATATCGCAATACACCTATTTTCAACAACACTCTGCTGGGTGTTTCTGTTGACGAAATTTACCATTTGTCAGCGGTAGCAATTTCAGCGCCCCTCCCCAATGCATCGATAGGTGATCCGCTGCGATGCTGCGCTCGACCATCATTTCTATCCACATTAATTCGATGGTGCGGATAGTGCCATAAAGAAAGTGTGAGTAGTTCTATCCCGAATATACGGTCTGTCGCCAAAAATGGGGACAGACCATTTGTTGTTGTGCGGATATATTGACATCTGAAAAACATGTTAAGCCAAGACTGCGCGTGGGTTGCGATAAGTAATAGCGTCGTTTGTTTCGGTGAGACGATCAGTTGAGAGATGAATCAGTATGAGTATTAACAATTGTGATAATTTTTTGCATGAACTCGCTGCCGACGCCCCGTGCGGGCCGAATCTCGAATACGACGCCGATTTTGTCGCGCTTGAGCAAGATGTCATCGGCAAACCAGAGGTGCAATACGGGGACACTATTACCGCTGCTGTTGCTCCTGAATGGAAGTCCATTCATCGCGTGGCGACGCAGCTGTTAGAGCGCAGTCGCGACTTGCGTCTGGTGGTCTTCCTGCTGCGCGCCAACTTAAATTTGCTGGGCGTGTCTGGCCTGAAAGATAGTTTGTATCTGATCGAACGCTTGCTTGAGGAGCGTTGGGACAGCGTGCATCCGATGCTCGACGCCGATGACGACATGGATCCCACGCCGCGTATTAATTCGCTGGCAATTCTGACCGACCGCGCCACTGTGCTTAAGGAACTGAGAGACGTTACGCTCATCATGTTGCCCGGCTTGGGACCGTTGAGTGTGCGTTTGCTCGACATTGCCAGCGGCGAACTGGCGACTCCCGAAGGGCAAGATAAAGTCAGCATGGAATCGATCGAACGCGCTTTGTGCGATGTTGATGGGGATGCGATAGCGACGGCCCACGAGGCACTCGCTTGTGCCTATGACAGTGCGGTCAATATCGAGACTGTGTTGGTACAGCGGGTTGGTCATGCGCATGCGCTCAACCTGGACGGCTTGACACGCATGCTCAAACTTGGTCGAGACGTCCTTGTCGGCCAGGAAAAAAAGCAGGCCACTGATGGTGGGTTTGTAGCTGTCGGTGACGCGCCTGCTGTCGCAAACGCACGAAGATCTGATAGCACCAGCGACGAGATTTTGAGTCGTGAAGATGTGGTGCGGATGTTGAATAAATTGATCGCTTATTACGAACAGCATGAACCATCGAGTCCGTTGCCGCTGCTGTTTCTGCGTGCCAGACGTCTGGTGCCAAAAAACTTTATGGAAATCCTGCAAGACCTCTCGCCTGATGGTCTTCAACAGGCCCGGTTCCTGTGCGGAGCGGAGGAGGAATCATAGTATTTATCCTAAGTACTGATAAGCATAAGTAGTACGCGGGGCGAATAAACGAACATCGTATTTTTCAATTTTAGGAGTAGTTATCGTGGCCAAAGAAAGCAGTCAAAAATTTATCGCACGTAATCGTGCGCCGCGCGTACAGATCGAATACGACGTCGAAGTATATGGCGCAGAAAAGAAAGTTCAGTTGCCGTTCGTGATGGGCGTAATGGCCGATCTGTCTGGTCAGCCAGCCGATCCGCTGATGCCAGTGTTCGATCGAAAATTTCTTGAAATCGACGTCGATAATTTCGACGAGCGTCTGAAATCGATGAAGCCGCGTGTCGCCGTGCAGGTGCCCAACACACTTACCGGCGAGGGCAACCTGAGCGTCGAGATGACGTTCGAGAGTATGGATGACTTCACCCCGGCAGCCATCGCGCGCAAAGTAGATTCACTGAACAAGCTGCTCGAAGCGCGTGCTCAGTTATCCAATTTGATGACCTACATGGATGGCAAGACCGGCGCGGAGGATTTGATCGCCAAACTACTGAGCGAACCGATCCTGATGCAGGCGCTGACATCGGCACCGAAATCGCAAGACGAATAATTGATCATTCTGGAGAATTACTATGGCTGAACTGAATCAAACAGAAAAGCAAGAGGCCACCGGCACGCTCGAAATGAGCGACTTCAGTAGCCTTCTGCAAAAGGAATTCAAACCGCAATCAGATAAGGCCAAGGAAGCCGTCGAGAACGCGGTGCGTACTCTGGCCGAGCAGGCCTTAGTCGATAGCAACATCATCTCGGGCGATGTGATGGCGACCATCGAGGGCTTGATCGCAGCGCTGGACCACAAGCTCAGCGAACAAATTAATCTGATCCTGCATACGTCCGAATTTCAGACCGTCGAAGGTGCCTGGCGTGGTCTGCACCATCTGGTAAACAACACCGAGACCGATGAAACGTTGAAGGTCCGCGTGCTCAATATTTCAAAGAATGATCTTGGTAAGACGCTCAAGAAATTCAAGGGTACAGCCTGGGACCAAAGTCCGATCTTCAAAAAAATGTATGAAGAAGAATTTGGTCAGTTTGGAGGTGAACCATTCGGCGCTATCGTGGCCGACTTTTACTTCGATAACAGCGCGATGGACGTCGAGCTACTGACCGGTATGGCGAAGGTGGCTGCGGCCGCGCATGCTCCGTTCATCTCGGCCGCTGCGCCGTCGGTGATGCTGATGGAGTCGTGGCAAGAGTTGTCGAATCCGCGCGACCTGACGAAGATTTTCCAGACCCCGGAACATGCCGCCTGGCGCTCGTTGCGCGAGTCCGAAGATTCGCGTTACGTCGGTCTTGCCATGCCACGTTTCCTGGCGCGCCAGCCGTACGGTGCCAAGACCGATCCGGTGGAAGAGTTCGATTTTGAAGAGGATACCTCCGCCGCCGGTAGCAAAAATTACACTTGGGCCAACGCGGCTTACGCGATGGCCGTCAACATTAACCGCTCGTTCAAAGAGTTTGGTTGGTGCTCACGTATCCGCGGTATTGAATCAGGCGGCGCGGTCGAAGGTTTACCCGTGCATTCGTTCCCGACCGACGATGGCGGGGTAGCAATGCAATGTCCAACCGAAATCGCCATTTCCGACCGACGCGAAGCTGAGCTCGCCGCCAACGGTTTTATGCCGCTCGTACACAAGAAAAATACCGATTTTGCTGCTTTCCTCGGCGCGCAATCGTTGCATAAACCAGCGCAATACGACGACCCTGACGCCACGGCTAACGCCAATCTGGCCGCACGTTTGCCGTATCTGTTTGCCACCTGCCGCTTCGCGCATTACCTCAAGTGCATCGTGCGCGACAAAATCGGCTCGTTCAAGGAACGTGACGAGATGCAGCGCTGGCTCAACAACTGGATCACCAATTATGTCGATGGCGATCCGGTTAACTCCAGTGAAGGCACCAAGGCACGCAAGCCGTTAGCTGCAGCTGAAGTGGTACTGGAAGAAGTCGAAGGCAATCCTGGCTATTACGCTTCTAAATTTTATTTGCGTCCGCATTATCAGCTCGAAGGATTGACCGTGTCGCTACGCTTGGTCTCCAAGCTGCCATCGGCCAAAGGTAGTTAAACACCAGGACTTACGCAACATCACCCCAACGGCGTTACGCCCGCTTAGCCGTACGTTCGTACTGGCATCAAAAGTCTGCCTTGCTGGAATGATTATGCGTAAGTCCTAAACAATTTTTTCACAACCCCGTCGGCATGATGCCGACACTCAGGAGGAAATTATGGCACTAGATATGTTCATCAATATGGGCGCCAACATTGTTGGCGAATCGGCCGATAGTGTTCAGGGCAAAAAAGGTGATATCGATGTACTGGCCTGGAGCTGGGGTATGTCGCAGTCCGGCACTACCCACATGGGGCAGGGCGGCGGTGCTGGCAAGGCCAATTTTCAGGACTTGTCGTTCACAAAATACGTCGACTCGTCCAGCAACGCGCTGATGGTCTCGCTGGCAAAGGGCACGCATGTACCTGAGGTGACGCTGCTGGTACGTAAGGCTGGCGAGGGACAGAAGACGTATATCGCCATCGTCCTCAAGGAAGTGCTGGTCACATCGGTTTCAACTGGCGGTAGTGGTGGTGAAGATCGGCTCACCGAAAACGTGACGCTCAATTTTGCTAAGGTGAAATATTCCTACACACCGCAGACTGGCACAGGCTCAGCGGGGGCCGTCAAGGACTTCGCCTGGGATATCGCCGGTAATGTCGCCGACTCCTAAGTAGTCCTGCTTGCGTTTGGCCAGATGGCGCGAAAGCGGCGGTAAACACAGATCTGGCCGGGCGCGATATTGTCTTGGTCAGGCGGCCATAATGTGGCCGCCTGTTCCACTATTAAATCGGAATGTTGGTATAGCACATGGTTGAATTGTCATCACGCGAACGGCTTCAGCCGTCTCTGCTGGACCGTCTCAGCGACGACGATCCCACGAGCACGGTCGAGTCGCGCGAACACCGCGTACTGTCGTTACGCACCCTGCGTAAGGGTGTGCTGCGCGACCTCGCGTGGCTGCTTAACACCACCAACTTGTTATCTGTCATGAATATGGAAAAAATGCCGCACGTGGCCAACTCGGTTGTCAACTACGGGGTACCGGACATCTCCAGTATTCAGGTGGCAAGTCTGAACCTGAACCAGCTCGAACGCGGCATTCGCCAGGCGATCTGGGACTTCGAGCCGCGCCTGATCCCATCCTCGGTGAGTGTGCGTGCGCTCGCTGGCGGTAAGGCCGATTACAACAAAATGGTCTTCGAGATAGAGGCCGATCTGTGGACCCAGCCTTATCCCGAGCGCCTGTATCTGAAAACTGAACTCGATCTGGAACGCGACTGCGTCGTGATCACAGAAATTAGTGCACGGAGCGTTACATGAGCCCGAGCTTCCTAAGGTATTACAGTCAGGAACTACAGCACCTGCGCGAAGTGGGTGGCGAGTTCGCTCAGGATTATCCGAAGATCGCCAGTCGCCTCGGTCTCGATGCGTTCGAATGTACGGACCCTTACGTGGAACGCTTGCTGGAAGGCTTTAGTTTCCTGGCCGCGCGCGTGCAGATGAAGATCGACGCCGAGTTCCCGCGGTTTACCCAACATCTCTCTGAACTCGTGTATCCGCATTTTCTGGCACCGACGCCATCGATGTCGGTGGTTCAGTTGCAGCCCGATCTTAGCAACCCTGGTCTGAAGCAAGGGTACCTGGTGCCGCGCGGTAGCGCTCTGCGCAGCGTGCTGGGTGCTGGCGACAACACCGCTTGCGAATACCGCAGCGGCCATGACCTCACGTTGTGGCCAATCGAGCTCGTTGAGGCCAAATTTTTTACTCACGGTGGTGCTCAGGCCGGTTTGAATGTGGTCATGCCGCCTGCCGTACAGGCAGGTATTCGGCTGCGCCTGCGTACCAGTGGCGGTATCGCATTCAAAGATTTGCCGATTGATGCGCTGAGTCTTCACCTGCGCGGGGCCGAGGATATGCCGATACGTATCTACGAAAAACTGCTCGGTCATGTCGAGGCGGTACTGGTGGCACCCGTCAGTCGCCCGGCTGCCTGGCATCGCCTGTTACCAAAAAGCGCAGTGCGCCCGCTCGGCTTCACCGAGGATGAGGCGTTACTACCCAGTGGCGAGCGTACCTTTCAGGGCTATCGTTTGTTGCAAGAGTATTTCGCCTTCCCGCAGCGTTACCAATTTGTTGAACTGAGCGGCCTGCGTGCTGCGTTGAGTCAGTGTGCAGACACGGAAGTCGATGTCACCATTTTGCTCAATGAGGCCAACGCGCAGTTGGAAAAAACGCTTAACGCGTCTAACTTTGCGCTGCACTGCACACCGGTGGTGAACCTGTTCCAGCGCCACGCTGATCGTATTAACGTCACTGACGAACAGTTCGAATATCACGTACTGGTAGACCGCACCCGGCCGATGGATTACGAGGTATATCAAATCGCGTCGGTGACCGGTTACGGTAGCGGCAATCAGGCGCAACAGGTATTCCAGCCCTTTTACAAGGCCAAGGACGTTGCCGCTGCGCACCAGGAGCAAGCCTTCTTCCAGATACGCCGCGAACCGCGGACGATCTCGCAGCGCCAGCGCCGCGACGGCCCCCGCTCTGGTTACATCGGCAGCGAAGCCTTCATCTCCATCGTCGACGCAGCCGAGGCCCCGTATAGTGCGCAATTGCGCCAACTTGGCTTATTGGTCTGGTGCACCAACCGCGACCTGCCGTTGGCGATGTCGCTCGGTATTGGTAAGACCGATTTTGTACTCGACTCGGGTGCACCGCTGCTGGCGGTGCGCTGCCTGACCGGCCCTAGCCAGCCGCATCCCTCGTTCGCCGAAGGCAGTGTCGCCTGGCGTTTGCTGAATCACTTGTCGCTCAATTACCTGTCGCTGGTCGATAGCGATCCCCAACAAGGCGCATTCGCTCTGCGCGAGATGCTATCCCTCTATTGCCCACCCGGTGACGTGAACGCTCAGCGCAAGATCGACGGCGTGCGCTCGATCACCTCAAGACCGGTGACGCGGCGTATGCCGTCACCGGGTCCGATTACTTTTGGGCGCGGCATCGAAATCAGTGTCACGTTTGACGACGACGCTTTCGAAGGCAGCGGCGCATTTTTGTTGGGTGCTGTTCTGAGCCAGTTTTTTTGCCAGTATGTCTCCATCAACACCTTCACGGAAACGGTGGTGAAGACACTGGCGCGCGGCGAGATTATGCGCTGGCCGGCACGGGAGGGCGTATGCGCGATCCTGTAGCACTCGAGCTTGAACTCGAACGGAAAGCTGCGCGGATGGATTTTTTTCAGGCATTGCGGCTCATTGAGAATGCCCATCCTGAACTACCGCGCATTGGTACATCGCTGCGCCCACGCGACGATACGGTGCGTTTCGGCCAAGACCCGGCGTTGATTTTTCACGCCACCGCGCTGGGTCAGTTCACACGCAGTACAGCGCAATCACGCGCTCGTCTGGCGGTGAATTTTTTTGGTTTGCTGGGTGCCAACGGTCCACTGCCGACGCACTTGACCGAATACGTACGCGAACGCCTGCGTAATGGTGGTGACGGCACCATGCTGGCCTTCCTCGACGTGTTCCATCATCGTATGCTGGCGCTGTTTTATCGTGCTCGCGCAAGTGCCGAGCCCACCATCAGTCTGGACCGGGCCGACGCCGACCGCTATTCCATGTTCGTCGGTAGTTTGTTCGGTATCGGCGCGCCAGGGCTGCGCGAGCGCGACGAGCTCAGCGACTTCGCCAAGCTACATTTTGCCGGGCTGATGGCTAGCCGCAACCGCCCGGCCTCAGGTCTGGCGTGCATCCTGCGAGCCTATTTCAAGTTGCCGCTACACATCGAACAATTTGTCGGTCACTGGATGCGCCTGCCGCCAGAAACGCACAGCCGCATTGGCCATCTTTATAACGGTAACCGGCTTGGCAGCACGATGGTGCTGGGGCGCAGCGTCTGGGATTGCCAAAACAAATTTCGCATCGTCTTTGATCGGCTTCCGTATGCCGACTATCAGCGTCTGCTGCCTGGCGGCGACAGTCTGCGCCGCCTGCAAGCCTGGGTCCGTAGCTACACTGGCTTGGCTCTGGCATGGGATGTACGACTGGTCCTTGATAAACAGGAACTACCGTCGCTGCGCCTCGGCGCTGCCGACATGGGCGGCACGCGGCTTGGCTGGACCAGCTGGCTCACTAGCACGGCACCGCAACACGACCCGGATCAATTATTGATCCAACCAAGTTAATAAGGAAAATCATGGCGGATATCAATCGTGCTGCATTGTTTGGAAAACTCAATAGCCTGTGTTATCGGGCGATCGAAAGCAGCACCGTGTTTTGTAAGTTGCGTGGTAATCCTTACGTGGAACTGGTGCACTGGATGCATCAGTTTCTGCAGTTGCAGGACTCCGATCTGGTGCGCATCATTCGTCAGTACGATCTCGACCCGGCCATGCTGGCGCACGATCTCACGGCAGCGCTGGACCAACTGCCGCGTGGCTCCACGGCTATCACCGATCTGTCTTCGCAGCTGGAAGAATCGGTCGAACGAGCTTGGGTGTATGGCACGTTGATGTTCGGTGAATCACAGATACGCTCGGGCCATTTAATGATCGGTCTGCTGAAAACCACGAGCCTGCGCAATGCGTTATACGGGATGTCGAAGCAGTTCGGGAAAATCAAGCTTGAACACTTGACTGACAATTTTGTCGCCTTGCTAAGCGACTCGCCGGAAGCGAAGATGGTCGCCACTGACGGCTTTTCAGGTGCCGCCGCCACCTCCGATGCTATGGCCCCGGTGATGATGGGCAAGCAGGAAGCCCTGAAAAAATTCACAGTCGATCTGACCGAACAAGCACGGAGCGGCAAGATGGATCCTATCGTCGGGCGTGACGAAGAAATCCGCCAGATGGTCGATGTCCTGATGCGCCGACGCCAGAACAACCCAATCTTGATCGGCGAGGCGGGCGTCGGCAAGACTGCCATCGTCGAAGGTTTCGCCCAGCGTATCGGGCGTGGCGACGTGCCGCCGTCACTCAAAGACGTGCAGTTGCTGACACTCGATGTCGGCTTGCTGCAGGCCGGTGCCAGCATGAAGGGTGAATTCGAGCAGCGCCTGCGCTCGGTCATCGACGAAGTACAGGCTAGCGAGAAGCCGATCATTCTGTTTATAGACGAAACCCACACGCTCGTCGGTGCGGGTGGCACAGCCGGTACGGGCGATGCAGCCAATCTTTTAAAACCAGCACTGGCACGCGGCACTCTGCGCACTATTGGCGCGACCACCTTTGCCGAGTACAAAAAACACATCGAAAAAGACCCGGCACTGACGCGCCGTTTCCAAAGTATTCAGGTCGATGAGCCGAGCGAGGAACGCGCGATCCTGATGATGCGCGGCGTCGCCTCGACCATGGAGAAGTACCACAAGGTACAGATTCTCGACGAAGCACTGGAAGCGGCGGTGAAGCTGAGCCAACGCTACATTCCGGCACGTCAGCTACCCGACAAATCGGTGAGCCTGATCGACACCGCCTGCGCACGCGTGGCCGTCAGTCTGCACGCGATGCCAGCGGAAGTAGACGATAGCCGCAAGCGTATCGAAGCCTTGGAAGTCGAACTGGCGATCATCGGTCGTGAAAACGCAATCGGTATCGATATCGGCAAGCGCGCCACCGACGCCGACGATTTATTGGCTATCGAACGCACGCGTTTGGCCGGGCTTGAAACACGCTGGAACGACGAACGTATGCTGGTAGACCAGTTGCTGTCGCTGCGCGGACAGTTGCGTGATGGCATGGATAGTAAGGATGTTACTGCACCACTGACGCAGGAGCAGCGCGCCAGCTTGATGGCGCAGCTCAAAGAGGTGCAGGCCAAACTGAGCGACCTGCAGGGTGAAACCCCGCTGATTCTGCCCACGGTAGATTATCAGGCCGTGGCCGCCGTAGTCGGCGACTGGACCGGCATCCCGGTCGGGCGCATGGCGAAAAATGAGATGGAAACCATTCTTAATATTGCCTCACAACTTAGTAAGCGTGTCATCGGGCAAGACCATGCGATGGAAATGATCGCCAAGCGCATTCAGACTTCGCGTGCCGGTCTGGATAATCCGAATAAACCAATCGGTGTATTTATGCTGGCCGGTACTTCTGGCGTTGGCAAGACC
>NZ_JBRIIQ010000120.1:0-10536 GCF_052976905.1 Glaciimonas sp. GG7
ACTCTCGGGCGGTCAGCAACAGCGGGTCGCGATTGCGCGTGCGTTGATGATGCAACCGCAGGCGTTGCTGTGCGATGAAATCACTTCAGCGCTGGACCCCGAACTAGTGAACGAGGTCCTGGGCGTAGTGCGGGTGTTGGCCTATGAGGGAATGACGCTGCTGATGGTCACACATGAAATGCGTTTTGCGCGCGAAGTGTGTGACCGGGTGGTGTTTATGCATCAGGGGAAGGTGCATGAAATCGGTTCGCCGGAGGTTATTTTTGGCGATCCGAAAACCGTGGAGTTACAACAATTTTTGGGCACTGGCGCTGGCCTCTGAATGGCATGGCGGCAGCGCCCGGGCGCTTCGTTATTTGGTCACTGATAATTCAAGAAGCTCATAGACAGTAGGATTACTGCCACATCGACCGATACCACATTGGAGCACGGTGGAGAGCAGATTGGCGGCGATCAAGAGGGTGAAAATGGCGATGGAAATCTTTCCCAAACCGGATACTCGTAATTTAAATTCAGCCGGACGCTCCCACGATTTGAGTACCAACATGCCAGCGATAAACACCACTGCCGCCACCGATGAAAGTAGCGCCCAAGTATAAAAATGCAGGCCGAATACTTCAGTACCGTAACCATTCGTGCGCCCTGGAACGATGTGCATCATTACCTGCCGCACAGCGATGCTGCCGGTAATCAACGCGCCCAATAATGCAACGCCGTAATGCGCGCTACGAATACCAAACCGTATATTCATGAAGAAACCGATGCCGATGGCAATCATGCCCGCACGTTGCAGCAAGCATAGTGGGCATGGGAGATCGTGATGTGCTAACTGGTAATAAAAGGCAATGGTCAGTGCCAGACTGACCCCTGCCAGTGCAAAGATATTCAGTATTTCACTCGTGCCAATTAACTCTGCATTGCGGCGTTGTGCGTGAGACGCAAAATGGTTCATAGGAGGCCTCGCTTAAAAGGAAAGATACAGTGGATTAGTGGCGAGTCGACTGAACCATCCGAGCGTAACGATCAGCAACGCAGACCAACAAACGTAACCGATTTTTTTCTTACCGCAGATCATGCTGATGACGGCGAGTAAGGCGATTAAAAAGGGTAAATACATAAAAAGCTTTCTTTCGTGAAGCAAAGAGATATGGGTGGCGAAACGAGTGGAATAGTTTTGTTTATCGAAAACTGAGTGCGATGAATGTTGTGTGTCGACAAGGTGAAAAAGTATATCGGATCAACAACAAAAGGAAAATACAGACAAGTCTGATTATGAGGAAGACTCTGCCTCGATCAAAGACAGTAAAAGATGGTTGGGCGTACCAGAATAATCCTGGCTATCCATGTTCAATACCGGCATCAAAATAGGATAAAAAAAGGGCGGCTACGTCCGCCATCCAAAATTCTGACTTCCTCTTCATGCTCACTCTATTCAAATATGAAGTTGTAAGAATGCGGCAGTCACAACACCTAGACAAGTCTGGGGTTCATGTAGGTCTTACGTTAGTCGTTATATAGCGCAGACATATTTCGTATGACACAAAAAACAGCCCCTCCGGTTAAAGGAGGGGCATTGTAAAATATTGCAGTCATCCTCAGCATGGGAAGCCTTTGCTGACGACACTTTGCATATTATCTGTGCAATAGCTTGTCAGTCATCCCGATCAATGGGTGTTAACAGACTACGGTAACTGGAAATGTCGGTAATCCAACATCTTTTAACATCTTATTCACATTGTTTTCTACTGCTTCTTCTGCCGCATATATATTATTACTAAGAGTACAAGATTGTGCGTGGGCAGTGCTGGTCCCAACCAAAGACAGCAGGGCGATAATATAGAGTGACGATTTAATGTTTTTCATGGATTGCCTCGTAGATTAAATTAACTAAGTTCAAGATGCTGAGATAAAAAATTTTTTGCAAAAAAAATAATAACGGTTTGATTTTTAATGGAAAATTATAAAAATACAGCTTCTGATTGATAAAGAATTTGTAAGAAAAATAGCAATCCTTCATTCCTCCTCTCTCTACTGACGTGTTAGTACGTTTGCGCAGTGTCCACATAGGACCGTTACAGCGTACGGCTCAAGAATAGTATCTCCAGAAAATATCTCAATAACTAAAATAGAAATATCTTTCTAGTGGTGCATGATCTACGTTTATATCGCGTAAACATGTTTCGTATGATCCAAAAAAAACAACCCCGTTACTCATCAGTAGCGGGGCTGTTTGTCTACCTTCAACTTTCCTTATCAAATCACTACAAACTCCGACTAATAATTTCCTTCATCATCTCCGACGTCCCGTCATCAATCCGCACAATCCGCGCATCTACCCACGCCGGGCTGATTTTATACTCGCTCATATCGCCGTAACCGCCATGCAGTTGCAGCAATTCATCCAGCAATTTTCACTGCATTTCAGAGCCGTTGAGCTTCGCCATCGCAGCCACTTCTGCGGTCAGTTCACCGCACATTACCCGCCGCAAAAAATGATCGACAAAGGTACCCGCGCTTTGACTTCGGCTAGTTTGAAACGGGTATTTTGATATTCCAGCAAGGCCTTACCGAAGACGTTGCGCTACCGAGTGTAGGAGATGGTTTCTTCGAGCAGTACGTACCGATTCGACAGCACGCAGACCGATGAACCGACGCTACCAGGCGAGTTGGAGAGAGATATAGTGGAATCCTTTGTTCTCTTCGCCGATCCGATTACTGGCTAGAACGCGTACATCAGAGAAGCAAAGCTCAAAGGTATCTTGCCCTTTGAGATCATTTTTTTCCAGCAACTTGCCTTTAGAAAATCCGGGCCGATTAGTCTCCACGCAAAACAAGGTCAACCATCAAATATCTCACCGAGATGTTTGCGTAAAGTGCCATAAATCAGCTTCTTGCGGCATTTAGGTATAAACCCAATAGGGTACTTACAATCCCAACGGATATGACTCAAACATTGATATTCTTTTGCTTTGAAATTCCTTCTTTTGATAGAGATAGAAGTTACAAAGCGACCGACGTATAGGTCAAACCTTGGTAAGTCCCCCGGCAAAGCCGGAGGTTTACCTTATTAAATTCCGCCGCAAAGGACGTGCGTGATGGCGCTTACAATAGTTCGCCTCCCTTTTTCTCAGTGCCGCAACCCCTCAATAACTGGTTGATACGTCAGCCACCGATATTAAGGCTCATCGCGCAAATAACCTTCTTTACTCGGGTCGCGCATCCAATACGCGACCATCAAGGCAATCGCACACAGTGCTGTGACGTACCAATAAAACGTGGACTCCAATCCGATCGATTTCAATTTCAAGGCGACGAATTCGGCTGAGCCGCCAAAGATGGCATTGCCCAGCGCGTAGGACAAACCAACCCCCAGCGCACGTACTTCCGGCGGAAACATTTCAGCCTTGATCAAGCCGCTAATCGAGGTGTAGAAGCTGACGATTGCTAACGCTAGCAACACCAATCCAAATGCAGCATATGGACTGGTGACAGTCGCTAATGCATGCAGAAGCGGCACCGTGCACAGCGTTGCCAGCGCGCCAAACCAGAGCATCGAGTTGCGGCGTCCGATCCGGTCCGAGAGTGCGCCAAACAGCGGCTGCATCAGCATATACGCCAGTAGCGCGAAGGTCATCACAGCGCTGGCGGTTTTGGCGTTCATGCCGGCGGTGTTGACCAGATACTTTTGCATGTAGGTGGTGAAGGTGTAGAAAATGAGCGAACCACCAGCAGTAAAACCGATCACGGTCATGAACGCGACCTTGTGCTTCATCAGACCGGCAAGGGTTCCGGCGTCTTTATTCTTGCGCGAATCGTTGGTCGATGTTTCATTGAGGGAGCGCCGCAAATACAGAGCAACAATCGCCGCGCAGGCACCGAGCACGAAAGGAATCCGCCAGCCCCAGTCTTTGAGCTGCTCAGTAGTGAGCAACTGCTGCAAAATCACCAGGACTAACACCGCCAGCAACTGACCGCCAATCAAGGTGACGTATTGAAACGAGGCATAAAACCCGCGCTGACCTTTGAGCGCAACTTCACTCATATAGGTGGCGCTGGTGCCGTATTCACCGCCGACGGAAAGTCCTTGCAGCAAGCGTGCAAACAAGAGCAACGCGGGTGCGGCCGCGCCGATGGTGGCGTAGGTCGGCATACAGGCGATCAGGAGCGAGCCGGTGCACATCATTAACACTGAGGTCATCATCGAAGTCTTGCGCCCACGTTTGTCGGCGATACGACCGAAAATCCAGCCGCCGATAGGACGCATCAAAAACCCGGCGGCAAAAACGCCGGCGGTATTTAACAATTGCGTGGTGGGATTGTCGCTGGGGAAAAATGCAGGGGCAAAATAAATAGCGCAAAAAGAATAAACATAAAAATCAAACCACTCCACCAGATTGCCTGATGAAGCCCCGACAATCGCAAAAACACGTTTGCGTCGATCAGCTGCAGCTGAAAGTCCTTGTTGCGCCATCTGTCCCGTCCTATATTTAGTTAAGTACAACGTTTTATGTAACGTGTATGTTTTACATTATTTCGTGCGCATTGTGAAACAAACAATTTAGGACTTACGTAAAATCGTCCCAGAAAGGCAGATCTTTGATGCCAGATCAGGCCCATCAAATGTGTCGCCACCAGGAAAAACTTATCTCCCATCAAGACTTGTGTAAGATCAGCCAATTGTCAAAATGGATGCCGATTATTGCGGCGCAGAGAAAATGTCTATACGAATATGGTTATCGGTACTTTTCTTTAGCGCCTGTGCAGCGTTGACAGCCCATACCTGTTCCGCCGCTGAAATTAATTTTTCATCGGATCGGGACTTCTCGGAAATCAATCTGAACATTCAAGACCAGGCGCAAGCCAATACCGCATTTGTAGTATTGAGCGTGACGCTCACACCGCAGGCGCTGAGCCGATTAGAAGAAACCACACGTAACGCTTTACAGCAAACATTAATGATCAGTCTGGATGGCAACATCGTCAGTACCATCACCGTGCATAGCGTGATGAGAAACCCCTACCTGAAGCTGAGTTTGACGCGTCAAGTCGCGCATGATGTGTTCCCTAGCCTCTTGGCGACGCCAGTGTCCTCTATCTCCCTGTCGGGCTTCTCGATACCGCCCTGGGCGCTCGGCACCTGGAGCGAAAATCTGACCGCAGATGCCCCGAGTAACGCATATGCGACCGACGAAAAGCTATCGATCTCTGGCAAAACACTCAACGCACCCGGCTGCAAACGCGCAAACCACACCGTTGTCGCCGCCAGCGACGCGCTCGTTGAGTTGCGCATTGACCGACGCAATACCTGCTCCATTGATGAAGTTGCGGTGAGTAAAATGATACTGACCAGAACCCCTGAGGCTGCGCGGATGGTTATTTCGCTCTACGCCATCGGAAGTGATCTGAATGGTCCGCCGACACGAGAGAGTACGTATCGTCGGCAATAAAATGTCTGCTCTCCATCAACATAATGGCAACTCATAGTGCCAACTTAGTGATAAATTGTTGGCCGCTGAATGCGCTGTATCACAGACGCATTTTCAGGAAAAAAAGCCACTCAACAATCACCCCTGTTAAGGATTTTTACTCGTGAATCGACGACTTATGACACAAACCATCATTGCCGCAGCAGGATTAACAGTCGGACTCACCACGGTGACTGGCGCAGTCCATGCTGCCGAGGCGCTCACACCACTGAGCGCCTCTGTTACTACAACATCCGCTTCAGCTACCGCGCTGTTGTCTGGCATCGATATGCAAAATATCGATCCGGCGATCCGCCCGCAAGATGATTTTTATACGTATGTGAATGGAAAGTGGCTGCAAAAAACCGAGATTCCTGCCGATAAATCGTCATGGGGTTCGTTCTATGAATTGCGCGAAAATTCGTTAAACCAATTGCGGACGATTGTGGATACGGCCAGCCGCAACCAAGCCGCCGTTCCCGGCTCCAACGCGCAAAAAATCGCCGATATGTACACCAGTTTTATGGATGAAAAAACGCTTGATAGTCTGGGCGTGACTCCCTTGAACGGCGAATTTGCGAAAATTGATGCACTGCAAAATAAATCGCACATTGCCAGCATGATCGCGCATTTGTCGCGCATCGGCGTCACGGTTCCCTATGACATCAGCATTCATCAGGATGCCAAAGATTCCACCAAGGTCATTGCCGATCTGGGGCAAAGCGGACTCGGTATGCCGGACCGTGACTACTATCTGAAGGATGACGACGCCAAACTGAAAGAAACGCGCGCCAAATACCTCGCCCACATTGAGAAGATGCTCACGTTGGCCGGAGACAAGGCTGCGGCCAGTAAAGCGGTAAGTATTCTCGCGCTTGAAACCGCACTAGCCAAGGTGCAGTGGACCAAAGTACAGAATCGCGATCCGGTCAAAACCTATAACAAAGTTGAATTAGACAAATTGTCTGCATTAGCGCCCCATAACGATTGGAACAACTATCTGGTTGGCGCAGGCCTCAAAGGCAAGGTTTCCTATGTCGTGGTCAGCCAGCCGAGTTATCTCAAGGGTTTCGATCAGATATTGCAAAACACCCCGCTCGAGGCCTGGAAGGCTTATTTCAAATGGCACGTTCTGAGCCGGTTTGCGTCGTCCTTGTCGACACCCTACGTTGATGCGCAGTTTGCGTTTTACGGTAGCGTATTACGTGGCGTTCCAGAAAACGAGCCGCGCTGGAAGCGTGGCGTGATGATGGTCGAGAATGCGGTTGGCGAAGGACTTGGCGAGCTGTATGTTGCGCAGTATTTTCCGCCAGAAAACAAGGCCCGGATGGAGCAATTGGTCAGCAATCTGATTGCGGCCTACCGACAAAGTATTGAGACTCTGGATTGGATGGGACCGGCGACCAAGCAACAGGCTGAGAAAAAACTCTCGACCATGATGATCAAAATCGGTTATCCAAAAAAATGGCGTGATTACGCATCGCTGACGATCAAGAAAGAGGATTTGATCGGCAATATCATGCGTGCTAATAACTTTGAGTATCAGCACAATATCGACAAACTCGGCAAACCCGTTGATCGCGATGAGTGGGGCATGACGCCTCAGACGGTGAATGCGTATTACAACCCGGAGATGAACGAAATTGTGTTTCCGGCGGCGATTCTGCAACCGCCGTTCTTTAACGCGCAAGCCGACGACGCGGTCAACTATGGCGGTATTGGCGCGGTGATCGGTCATGAAATCAGCCATGGCTTTGATGATCAGGGTAGTCAGTACGATGAGGTCGGCAATTTACGCGACTGGTGGACCAAAGAAGATCATGAGAAATTTGCCGTCAAGACGAAAGCGCTGGTCGCCCAATACGCAGCCTATAGTCCGGTGCCCGGCTACAAGCTCAATGGCGAACTGACCCTGGGTGAAAATATCGCTGACAATTCCGGCCTGACCATCGCCTATAAAGCGTATCAGCTATCGTTAGCTGGCAAGACCGCGCCGTTGATCGATGGCATGACAGGCAACCAGCGTTTATATATGGGCTGGGCGCAAGTATGGCGCGGCAAAGTCCGCGACGCACAGGCTATCGTGTATATCAAAACCGATCCGCATTCTCCACCACAATTCCGTGGCAACGGCACGCTGGAAAATCAACCGGGCTTCTATAGCGCGTTTGATGTCAAACCCGGCGACAAAATGTATTTACCGCCGGAGCAACGCGTCATTATGTGGTGATAAAGGTCTCACTGTGGTCCGAAGTACCGGGGTCGACGGCTAACGCCATCGACCCTTTTTTCATTAAGGTGTGTTGACATTTAAAATTTGTAAAGTACTACTCAGTCCGTTCAGACTGAGTAGGCATAAAGTGACGTATCGAAGAATCGCTAACGCATGCAACTACTTCGATACGCCCTAACGGGCTACTCAGTACGAACGGATTTTTTGATATCAAATGCCCCCCCCTAAATAAGGAGTAGTTTTTTGTCAGAACAATTGATACCCCCTGCCGATGCGAACAACACGCTGGACACAGCGTCACCGGACACCGGATACGTGTTTGAGCAAGTCAACAATTTCCGCGATCTCGGTGGAAAAATCACGATGGACGGGCGTCGGATTCAAACCGGACGCTTGCTGCGCAGCGCTAACCCGGGACTGGCCACGCCGACCGATGTGGCGCAATTACAGCGCCTGCATCTCAATGTGGTGATCGATTTTCGCTCCGACGGCGAAAAGCATAGCGCCGAGTCGTCGTTCGCAGAGATCTTTAACTGGGTCGCCGATCCGATACTGATTGGCAATCTGGTGCAATCATCGGCACTCACGGCGCTACAAAATGGCACCGCCGACGATAGCCGGGAATTCATGCTGGCGTTTTATCGCGATTTTCCGCGGCATTATCAAGCGCCATTCCGGCGCTTTTTGCAGCAGGCCGAACAGAATCACAACATCCTGTATCACTGCACGGCAGGCAAGGACAGAACCGGTTTTGCCAGTCTTTTGCTGCTGTCGGCGCTCGGCATTGAGCGCAGCGCCATCGTGACCGATTTTCTGGCATCGAATGACAGTAATCCGGCGGGCAATGCGCATCTGCAAAAACAGGTCGGAAAACTCGGATTACCGATTGCTGCGATGGGGCCATTGCTGCTGGTTGAGACTGCCTATCTGGAGGCGGCGCAACAAGTGATCGACGATAACTATGGTGGTATGCAGCAGTATCTGGAAAACACACTGGGGATTGATACGGCGTTGATTCGCGCCAACTATCTGGAGTCGGTGTCAGGGCTGTAATTGGGCTGGAGGAGGTGCAAAATTCAAGTGTATTTTTCATATCTATTGCAGCCCCCTACATGGGATAATTGCGCCGTTTACTATTTATTAAAGAACAACCGGGATGCTGGCTTTAAGGCGAATGCACTACGTCGCATGGATCGGAATAGTGATGCTTCTGATCGGCGGGTTCGCGCCTATGGTGTCCCAAACCCTGTTAGCCCAGCGCCTCCAACGCGCGCATCAAATGGATTTGACGGCCATTATTCTGGCAGCGCCAAACTGTTTGTTTCATGATCCTCTAAATGAGGAAAATACCAAGGCTGCGCAACCACACACGCTAAGCCAGTATTCTCCTCAAGCGCATGAGAATCACGACGACGGCAAAAAAGGGCACGAGAGTCAGGAAGCTTGCGGCTACTGCAACCTCTACGCGCATAGTCCTTTTCTGCTCACTACCCAGCTACAAATCACCTTAACCATCGCCGCCCGCCACGCTTTCATTGCAGCCATGGGCGCGGCCTTCCGCCCTTATACCGTGGCCGCCGCCAGCCGCCCGCAGCCACCACCGCTCTGATTCCATTCTGACTTTTTGAGATACTGCCGCACATTGTTTGCGCGGCAGCTTGCTGCACCACGCTTTCTCGATGGAATAAACATCATGACCAACACATTTACACGCGCCGCTTTCGGACTGGCGATTGCGAGCCTGACGGCGCTGCCACTCAGTCAAGCCAACGCTCACGCCATTGCAGGTAACCGGGTTTTCCCGGCCACGATGGCGGTTGACGATCCCGGCGTGGGCGACGAACTCGATATGCAGTTCGGCCACCTCCGCACACCGAACGACGACGATCCCGGCAGTACCAGCGTCAATAGCTTGTCAGCCAACTATGCCAAAACCATCACGCCCAATCTGGCCATCAGCGTTGGGACCAGCTACGTTACGCAGCACGCAAGCGGCAACCCCACCGTCAAGGGCTTCGACAATCTCGGTCTGGGCGTCAAATACATGGCGTACGTCAATCCGGTGCATGAATTTATGCTTTCAGTCGGCGTCGATAGTGACATTGGTCGCAGCGGCAGTCAGGCCATTGGTAGCCATTATTCGACCTATACACCGACCATCTATGCGGGCAAAGGTTTTGGCGATCTGCCTGAGGCATTGCGGTGGCTCAAGCCCTTGGCTATTACCGGTACGCTAGGTCAGCAATACGCGAGCGACCATAGCGTGCCGAATGCCGTGAACTGGGGCGTGACGCTGCAATACAGCCTGCCGTACTTGCAATCCTTCGTTAACAATGTGGGTCTGGCTAAGCCGTTCTCGAACATGATTCCGGTGGTTGAACTGGCGATGAGTACCTGCACCAGCGGCAATTGCTCGGGTCGTACCACGGGCACGATTAATCCCGGCATTTTGTGGGAGTCGCGCTCCATGCAGATCGGCCTTGAGGCGCAAATTCCTGCCAATAGCGCCAGCGGTCACAGCATCGGTGTGCTGCTGCAAACCCACTTTTTTCTCGATGATCTTTTTCCAACATCCATCGGCAAATCCATTTTTTAAGAGGCTTTTATCATGCATAACTTTTCTATTCATCACGCTGTCGCGCGTGTTGTTCTGTGCGTTTCTTTCTGCTTAGGTGGCATCGGTCAGGTCTGGGCGCACGCTCAGCCAGAAACACAATCACCTGTTGCCGGTGCGATTGTGAATGCCGCCAGTGCGCCCCAAGAGGTCCAAATCACCTTTAACGAAACACTCGAACCGGCCTTTAGCAGCATCGTTGTCAGCGACGCGCAGGGTAAGCC
>NZ_JBRIIQ010000121.1:0-10188 GCF_052976905.1 Glaciimonas sp. GG7
GCCGTCAGTGCTTCCAGATCCGTCATGCTGCCGAGGTGCGGCGCGATATCATCAAGCCAGGCCGGTCGTGCCGTGCCTTTGAAAAAGGCCAGCTAAGTCATGGCAATGTCTCTCGGCTCTTCTGACGGCGATGAAGACGAAGTAATTGCCGCCATCAATACCACCCCGTTAGTGGACGTGATGCTGGTGTTGCTGATCATTTTTCTGATCACCATTCCTGTGGTTACGCACACCGTGCCGGTCAAACTGCCCGCCGAAATCAACCGTCCTTACCAGACCAAGCCTGAGAACATTAATCTGGCGGTAAATAAGGATGGCGAGATGTACTGGAACGAGCAGTTTGTACCCGACACCACAGCGTTGCTGGCCAAGCTGAAACTGGTCGCGGTGATGGTCCCGCAGCCAGAACTACATATCCGTGGCGATCAGGATGCGCGCTATGAATTTATCGGCAAAGTCATTCTGACGGCGCAGCGGGCCGGGATTGCCAAGGTCGGCTTTATTACCGAACCGCCTGCACGCGGCGGTTGAACGCGCAGTTGAACTATTAAGAGGAGTCATTCATGGGTATGAATTTAGGTTCAAGCGGTAGCGCTAGCGATCCCGAACCGATGATGGAGATGAACATGACGCCGTTGATCGACGTCATGCTGGTCTTGATCATCATGCTGATTATCACCATCCCGATCCAGAATCATTCGGTCAGTCTGAATCTGCCGGTCAATGCGGCGGCGCTCGTTTCCGCACCGCCGATTGTGGTCACGATCGATATCGATTTTGACGGTACGGTGCTGTGGGACGGACAGGTCGTCGCCGACCGCGCCACGCTCGAAGGCAAGCTGCGCGCAGTGGCGTTGTTGCCAACGCAGCCGGAAGTGCATCTGCGTCCGAACAAGCTGGTGCCGTATAAATCGGTGGCAGCGGTGATGGCGTCGGCCCAACGGCTGGGCGTGACCAAGATCGGTATGGTTGGGAACGAGCAGTTTATTAAGTAAGCACAACGGAAAGCGGCCTGTGCCGCTTCCCTGATCACCCACATGGAGCTGGAAAAGTCATGACCACATCCCGAACTTTTGCCATCGGCGTATTACTGGCAGCGTTAGCCTTTAGCTTTGCCAGCGCCCATGCAGAATCAGACAGCCTGCGCCCGGAAGTCAGCAAACCATTGCAGGCCGCCCAGGAGCTGATGAAGAGCAAGAAATACAAGGAAGCCTTAGTCAAGGTCACCGAGTTGGATGTCATCGATGGTAAAACCCCTTACGAAGTGTTCATTATCGAACGCATGCGCGGGGCCGCAGCGTCGGCTGCCGGAGAAACCGACGTCGCCGCCAAAGCGTTCGATACCGTCATCAGCAGCGCGCGCTTGCCAGTGCCAGAGCAGCTCAAGCTGATGGAGGCAATGGCAGGTACTTACTACCGAAATAAGGATTACCACAAAGCCATCGTCTGGACCCAGCGCTATCTGAAGGACGACGCCAGCAATCCGACCATGAGTGCGCTGCTGATCCAGTCGGAATACCTCAACGGCGATTACGTGGGCGCAGCGCAAGGCCTGAATGCCGAATTTCTGGCCGACGACAAGGCCGCCCGCGTACCTGCCGAAGATCGCTTGCGTTTGTTGGGCAGCAGCTACCAGCAGATGAAAAATGACACCGGCTATATCGCCGTGTTGGAGCGGCTGGTGGCGCATTATCCGAAAAAAGAATACTGGGCCGATCTCATCGTACGGATTCAGGACAAACCGGGATTTTCCGACCGTCTGTCACTCGATGTCTACCGCCTGCAAATGGCGACCGGCAATATGAGCGTGCCGAACCATTTTATGGAAATGGCGCAATTGGCGTTGCAGGCCGGTTACCCTGCCGAAGCCAAAAAAACGATCGATCTTGGTTACTCCTCCGGCATTCTCGGCACCGGTGCCGAAGCCGAGCGCCACAACCGTTTGCGTGTCATGGTCAATACCAAGTTTGATGAAGATGTTAAAGCGATGGGGCAGGGCGACAGCCAGGCAGCAAGCGCCAAAGAGGGCACAGCACTGGTGAATATCGGCTATAACTATGCGACCCATGCACAGTTCGATAAAGCCATCACGATGATGGAGCAAGGTCTGGCAAAAGGCGGGATCAAACGCCCTGAAGACGGCAAACTGCGGCTCGGCCTGGTGTATTTTGAGGCGGGAAAAAAGCTAAAGTCTGTGCAGATACTGAAGACTGTGCAAGGCACGGATGGCACAGCCGATCTGGCGCGGTTATGGACCTACGTAAATTAGTATGTGTTGACCTTTGCATTCCAAAAAATATACAAGCCGTTCGGACTGAGTAGGCACAAAGTGCCGTATCGAAGAATCGCAGACGCATGCAACTACTTCGATACGCCCTGAAGGGCTACTCAGTACGAACGGGTTTCCTTGAATTTAAATGGCAACATGCCTAAGCACGTGCAACAACGACCAAAGTAATACAGCAAGCGAATAACGGGCTTCAGACCCTTCGTGCCGGGCAGCATTAGTGCGCCAAACAACAAAATCCCCATCAGAGGAGGAGACAAGAATGCGATTTGTACGTTTAAACATTACCGTTGTAGCGACATTAGCGTTGTGCACCGTGCTGAGCGCCAACGCCCAGACCGTTATCTCAATGTGGGCGCATGCCGGCCCCGGCCCGGAACGTGACGTCTACCGCGCAGCCGTGGCAGCATTCAACGCCGCCAACAACGATATCAAGGTCGAATTCATCGCGCTGCCGGAAGGCAGTTACAGCGATCAGGTCAACGCCGCCACTCTCGCGAGAAAACTCCCTTGCGTGCTCGACTTTGACGGCCCCAGCGTCTACAGCTACGCGTGGAGCGGCAAGATCATCGCGCTGGATCAATTTCCAGCCATCAACGCCTTGAAGAGCACGATGCTCAAGACGCTGGTGCAGCAGGGGACTTACAACGGCAAGCTCTATAGCGTCGGCCAGTTCGACTCCGGTCTGGCAATGTGGGGCAGCCGCAAAATGTTGCAAAAAGCAGGCGTCAGAATTCCAACTTCCATCGCCGATGCATGGAGCGGCGAAGAGTTTGACGATGCGCTGAAAAAACTCAAAAAAGACGGCGTCGCCTACCCGCTCGACATGAAGTTTAACTACGGTATCGGCGAATGGATTACCTATAGTTTTACGCCCATCCTCCAGAGTTTCGGCGGCGATCTGATCAACCGCACCACCTATAAAACCGCCAACGGCGTCTTGAACAGCCCGGGTTCGGTCAAGGCTATGCAGATGGTACAGGGTTGGGTCAAACAAGGTTATGTCAACGCCTCAGCCAAAAGCGACAACGATTTTGCGCTCGGAAAATCGGCCTTGTCCTACGTGGGACATTGGACCTACAGCGGTTATAAAAAGGCGCTTGGCGACGATCTGGTCTTGATCCCGATGCCGCGCTTCGGCGGCAAAGCGGCGACCGGAGCCGGTTCCTGGAACTGGGGCATTTCCGTCAATTGCCAGCAACCACAGGCAGCCGCCAAACTGTTGCAGCATCTGATGTCGAAGCCCGAAGTCTTACGCGTGGCAGCCGCCAATGGCGCTGTACCCGGACTGGCGGCCGCGATTCCTGACTCGCCTGATTTTGTGAGTGGGGGACCGTTGCGCATCTATCTGGATCAACTCGAAGGCGGCGTGGCAGTGATCCGACCGCAAACACCCGCCTATCCTGCCATCACCACGGCATTCTATGAGTCCGTCAACAATATTGTTGCCGGTGCCGATGTCAAAAAAGAGCTCGATAAAGCGGTCAAGAAGATTGACCAGAATATCGACGACAACAAAGGCTATCCGGTCAGACCATGAATACAAAAAACTTTACAAGCGAATCCGTCACCGCCTGGGCCTTTGCGTCCCCCGCGCTGATTCTGCTCTCTCTATTTTTACTGCTGCCATTTTTGCTGGCATTCGGATTTTCATTCACTGATCAGCGCCTGATTGCCAATGATCAGATGGCCACTGACTTCATCGGCATGCGCAACTATTGGCGCTTGTTTGACGACGATAGTTTTTATGCAGCGCTGAGAAATAATTTTTTGTTCGTCATCATCGTCGCTCCCTTGCAATCCGCGTTCGCCTTGTTTCTGGCGCTGCTGGTAAACAAACATGCACGCGGGATCAAATTTTTTCGCACTATTTATTTCATGCCAGTGGCGACCACGATGGCGGTGGTGGCCGTGATCTGGTCGTTGATGTACAGCCCGGATCAGGGATTGATTAATCACTTTCTGAGTTTTATCAGCTTCGGAATGATAGGCCCGCAAGACTGGCTGCGTGATCCGACCTTGGTGCTGCCAGCGGTGATGCTGATGTCGATCTGGCAGGGCGTCGGGTTTCAGATGCTGGTCTTTCTGGCGGGTCTGCAAGCGATTCCGGTTGATCTGTATGAGGCGGCCATGCTTGATGGCGCATCGCGCTGGCATCAGTTTTTTTACATTACCTTGCCGCTGCTGCGCAACACCATCATCTTTGTGCTGCTAACGACGACGATCTATGCGTTCCAACTATTTACGCAAGTGCAAATCATCGCCAACAGCGGATCTGTTGCGCCGCTTGATTCTTTCCGTACTGTGGTGATGCTGATGGTGCAAGAAGGATTTCGTAACGGCAAGCTGGGCTATGCCTCGGCGCTGTCGGTGATCTTTTTTGTGATCGTGTTACTCATTGCGATGCTGCAACGGTTTTTGTTGAAAGAAGAGAGGCAAGTCCAATGAAGCGCAAGGTTAGTAGCAAGCCCATCGCAGCGCGTTGGACGACACTCTGGGCGCATTACGGCACGCTGATATTGCTAGCCATTTTCTTCGTCATTCCCTTGCTGTTCATGTTGGTCTCGTCCTTGAAAACGGATGAAACCCAGCTATTGAGCGATATGTCGGGCGTGTTGGCGTTTGTGCCGTATGGAGAAATCTCGCTCAATAATTTCCGCAATGTGCTTGCCCGTACCGACTATCTGCATGCTTTCACCAACACGCTGATGATCGTCAGCAGCACAGTGGTGATGGGCGTGCTGGTCAATAGCATGCTGGCCTATGCCTTGGCGCGTTTTCGCTTTTTCGGACGTGAATTTTTGCTCGCGTTGGTCGTCGCGCTGATCATCATTCCGTTTGAAGCGATAGCCGTGCCTTTACTGTTATTGGTCAATAACCTGCCTTGGTTTGACGGCTCGCTAGGCTGGCTGGATTCGTATCAGGTGCAAATCATTCCGTTTATCGCGCATGCATTTTCGATTTACTTGTTCTACCAATTCTTTATCGCACTGCCGAAAGACCTGGAAGAAGCGGCACTGATGGATGGCGCAGGGCGCTTTCGGATTTATTGGAGCATCGTGCTGCCCTTGTCCAAGCCGGTGATTGCCACGGTGGCGATATTGCAGTTTCTGGCGCGTTGGGGGGATTTGCTGTGGCCGGTGATGGTGGTCCGTGGCGACAAATACGCGACCTTGCCGTTGACGATGCAGACTTTCTTCGGCCAGTTTCCGCGCCAATGGGGCGATGTGATGGCGTTTGCGGTGATGGCGACGTTGCCGACTTTGCTAGTGTTTATTATCTTTCAGCGCTGGTTTGTACAGAGCACCATTTCGAGCGGGATCAAGGGCTGATCTCAGGGTTTCTACATCATTTATAGAGGACGTTTATGGCCAGTGTCAGCCTGCGCGCAATTGCAAAGAATTACGATGGCATCAACAACATCATTCACGGTATTGATCTGCACATCACCGATGGTGAGTTCATGGTCTTTGTCGGCCCGTCTGGTTGTGGCAAAACCACCATGATGCGCATGATTGCCGGACTCGAAGACATTACCGGCGGCGAACTGTATATCGGTGACCGACTCAGCAATCAGGTGTCTCCCGTTGAGCGTGGCGTAGCGATGGTGTTTCAGAGCTATGCGCTGTATCCGCATATGACGGTGTACGACAACATGGGCTTCGGACTAAAAATTTCCGGCCTGAGTAAGCAGGCGGTAAAGGACGCGGTCGGGCGCGCCGCTGAGATTCTGGATATCACGCATTTACTCGACCGTAAGCCCAAAGCACTCTCCGGCGGCCAACGCCAGCGCGTCGCCATCGGTCGCGCCATCGTGCGCAAACCGAAAGTGTTTTTGTTTGACGAGCCGTTATCCAATCTGGACGCCGCCTTAAGAGTGCAAATGCGGGTCGAGCTGTCAAAACTGCATAAAGAACTAGGCACCACCATGATTTACGTCACCCACGATCAGACCGAGGCCATGACCTTGGGTGACCGGATTGCCGTCTTCAACAAAGGCAAGATCGAACAAGTCGGTGCACCCATGGACTTGTACCGACAGCCGACCAACACGTTTGTAGCCGGATTTCTCGGCTCCCCGATGATGAACTTTTTGCCCTGCATCGTCAGTCGCGACGAAAACGCGCAAGTCTCTTTGCGCATAGGTGAGGGCGGCAACATTGCGCTAGAAGGCAGTATCGCCAACGTCGCCCTTGCAGCTGCGCTGAGGCACAGTGGCGTGACGGCAGGGATTCGACCTGAGAGCTTTGAGATGGCCGTTGAAGGGCAGGGATTGCCGGTTGAGATTGAACTGGTCGAACATTTGGGCGACATGATGATGATTTATGCGCGGGTACCGGGCGTCGAAAAGTCCTTGTCGATCAAAGCACAGGAAACCGGGTTCGAGTGGCGCATCGGTAAGCGGCTATGGATCCAACCCAAAGCGGGTGCATGTCATTTGTTTAGCAATGCGGGAAATAGTCTTAGTTTGGTCTAGATAACACGTCGATCTTGCAAGGTGTTGGCTAGATGAACCCGATCGTTCAAGTAAGACATACGCGAGCATCACCATACTTGTCATTGGAAGCCGGCGCGTATGCTCAATCAATAGTATCGCTAGCGCGCTATTGCTCAAGAAGCTGGAGAAACATAGACCGCTCAACGCATTTTGAATCCGAGTCATCCTAAGTCCGACAGGCTGCTAGCAGCCTGTCTCTGCGATTGTTATCTTTTGGCGGATGAAAAATACTCACAACTTGGGCTATAGCTGCGTGATCACTGGTTTGATTAGAAGGCTGGGGAGTCATTGCAATCAAGACTGCGTAACGTCAGTACGTAAATTACATTGCGCAAATATTAGAGCGCCAATTCTAAAGTAATGTGATAATTATCAAACAGCAACAAAACGATTAACGAGGCATCTCCTATGTGGCCTTACTTAATCGATGCCACTGTCGCCGGGGCTTTAATAGATTTCAGTAATATTTATAGTGCTTAAAATATAGGCACGTAAAGCATAACAATAAAAGAGAAATTCATGCGTTTGGTTCCAGTCATTCTTTGCGGTGGTGCAGGTTCGCGCCTTTGGCCTGTTTCTCGTGAGTTGCATCCGAAGCCGTTCATTCGTCTGGCGGACGGGCAAAGTCTGTTACAAAAAGCCTTCCTGCGAGGCGCAGCGTTGCCGGGTGTGGACGAAATTCTGACGGTTACCAATCGGGAACTGTTATTTAAGACTGAAGACGAATTTCGTGAAATCAACAAGGCGAAACTCGCTACCTCCTATATTCTGGAGCCGTTCGCACGCAATACCTCGGCTGCCATTGCCGCTGCAGCACTGCATGTCGCAAAGATCCATGGCGATGAAGCGGTCATGTTGGTGCTGGCTGCGGATCATCTGATTGCGGACCAGGACGCGTTTTCTGATGCGGTTGCCACAGCATCGGCACTGGCTGCGCAAGGCAATCTTGTTACTTTCGGCATCGAGCCGAATGCACCAGAAACCGGCTTTGGCTATATCGAAGCGGAAGGCAACAAAGTGTTGCGGTTTGTAGAAAAACCCTCTCTTGAAAAAGCTCGGGAATATCTGGAATCAGGCCGTTTTCTTTGGAACTCTGGCATATTTTGTTTCAAGGCTGGCACCATGTTGCAGGCGATGGAACAACATTGCCCGGAGATTTTATCGGCTACTAAGTCATGCATAGAACAATCACGCATCGCTGAAGGTAAAGGTTTTACGCAGCTCGAACTAGATGCGGCCAGCTTCGCACAAGTCCCGGATTGCTCCATCGACTACACCGTAATGGAGCAATCGGCCAATGTTGCGGTCGTGCCTTGCAACATCGGCTGGAGCGATATCGGCTCCTGGAGTGCGTTAAGCGACCTTTCTAGCCCTGACGCGCAAGGCAATCGGATCGATGGCAAAGCGTTGTTGCACGATGTCACCAACTGCTACATCCAGAGCAACAAACGCATCGTCGGGGCGGTCGGTATCAATAATCTGATTATTGTCGATACGCCGGACGCCTTGCTCGTTGCTGATAAATCGTGCGCGCAGGATGTCAAGCATCTCTATACAGAACTCAAAGCGCAGGGGCACGACGCTTACAAACATCACCTCGCCGTACATCGCCCTTGGGGCACTTATACGGTGCTTGAGGAAGACACTAACTTTAAGATTAAACGTATCGAGGTCAAGCCGGGTGCTTCCTTGTCGTTGCAAATGCACCATCATCGCAGCGAGCATTGGATCGTCGTCAGCGGTATGGCGAGGGTGGTCAACGGCGATAACGAGCTTTTCGTCAGAACCAATGAGTCGACCTATATCCCTGCCGGGCATAAGCACCGTCTGGAGAATCCCGGCATGCTTAATCTGGTGATGATCGAAGTGCAAAGCGGCGAATACCTCGGCGAGGACGATATCGTGCGCTTTCAGGATACTTACGGACGTATCTGATACGGGCACACCTTGAACCCTCGGGTGGTAAGCCTGAGGCAGTCTTAAGGGCCCTCATATAATAGGACTTACGCAAAATTGTCCCAGCAAGGCAGACTGACGAAGACATTACGAAAGTAAGGCTAGGAAGGATAACGCTGCTGGGGCGATTTTGCGTAAGTCCCAAACGATTTCGATTTATGATGTCGACTTCATGACGGATGCTGAATCTTGGATCCGCATATCAAACAATCATCAGGCAGTAGTGCACACTCGCCTGATCTCCGTTTTAATTTTCACCTCTGGAATAAGTACCATGCTGATCATTACCATCAAACAAGGCAAAGAAAAGAGCCTGTTAGTCCGCCAACCCTGGATTTATGCTTCTGCCATCGAACGTGTTGATGGTAAGCCTGGGGAAAATATGCAGTTTGGCGCGACTGCGTTGGTGCATTCATCTTCTGGTAAGTTTCTCGCGCGTGCGGCGCATAGCCCCAAATCGGAAATCCGGGCGCGGGTCTGGACCTTTGATCAAAACGAAGCGGTCGATCATGCGTTTTTTAAGCGCCGTGTCAAGGCCGCTGTGCTCGCACGTAGCGTCGCTGGCGCTGGAAAAAAGGCTGCCATGACTGATGTGGTGCATCTGGTATTGGCTGAGAAGGATGGTTTGCCTGGGTTGCTGGTAGATTGGTTCGGTGGCCGCAACGGCTATTTGATCTGTGAGTTTCAGTCCGCCGGTGTCGAGGCCTGGAAAGTGCCTATCGTGAAGGCATTGATGGCGGAAACGGATTGTCCGAACGTCTATGAGCGCTCCGATGAGCTGATCCGTAAAGGTGAGGGCTTGCTCAATGTGTCCGGTGTGCTGGCGGGAGAAGAGCCGCCGGATGAAACGCAATTTACCGAAAATGGCGTGCGCTTTGCGTTGGATATCAAGACCGGGAAGAAAAGTAAATATCGGTAATTTTGACTGACGATCATACTGAGTGACAAATATGAAGCACGCATCATCTTTCAATCTGAAAAATGCTGCGTGAGGTGATGCAAATATTGTCGGTATTAATCCAGTTTTTCAACAATCCGCAAAATACTACTTTCCACGAATGTTCCGGCTTGCTCTTTCCATGCCATCACATGCGGAGCATGCAAATGTTGGTTCAGCAATGCGCGACTCTCCCAGCGCTCGAAGAAAACGAAGGTTCGAGGATCATCCAGATCCTGGTGTAAATCATATTGGATGAAGCCAGGATCAGCCTGTGTGGGTGCAATCAGTGCACGCATGGCAGCTTCCATATTTTTTTCTTGTCCGGGCTTGGCGGTGTTAATTGAGATAACGGCGACGTGTGACATGCGTTTCCTTTGGTTGGGTAATGGAGCACAGTACAGCAGGATGAGTTTGTGCGTACGAGCGATGCCAGTATCGAGTACAAGTATCAAGTGATCGATTCGTGCTTGTCCGTGGTACTCGGCATAGAACTACTGAGTCGGAGAC
>NZ_JBRIIQ010000122.1:0-10150 GCF_052976905.1 Glaciimonas sp. GG7
CGATAACGCCCCCCCTGACGAAAACACCACCCGCAGTAAGTCTGGTGATATTGCTGGGAGTGCAGCAGGAATCCGTTTCAGATGCGCCGGACTGGAAATAAGAACTGCAGGTCGATCACCAGCGCGATGTAACAGAGGCGATAGCTCTTCCAGAAATTCGATATGCCGCGCATGCATGACGCGTCCCGACGCCAAAGGCCACAGCACCTTAAACAACAATCCATAAATATGTTGATGCGACACAGTGGCAATCACGTCGGCGTCGCCAATGCGGTCGCCGAAGAGCGTTTCCAGCGTTGCTACTTCGCTGGCTAACTGAGAGACATTTTTCGCCACCGCATGCGGCGCACCAGTACTGCCGGAGGTATAAATGACGACGCCAGGAAAGGCCGGAGAAAGTGATTTAAATCCATAATCGAAACTAAAATCAGCGGTGTTCGCCTCCTGCAAAGGCAGCGCCAGAGGTGAATACTCTTGCGGAAATTCGCCCACAAAACCATCCACCGCATTGGCCAGATTGGCGCAGGTAGCGGGCAACACATCGCCCGGCAAATAAATGGTTTTATCCGCTTGCCACGCACCAAACAATGCGCAAGAAAATGCCGCACTATCGGTCAGATACAACGCAAAGCGTACCCCTGACTGACGCAAAAACAAGTCGCGCCAGATATTTACCTGTGCCAAAAAATACGCATGATCCAGTATTACGCCATCCCGCCATGCAAACGGGCGAGTCCTTTCAATACTGGATACGCCGCTTCTGAGTGGCGACAGCAGAGATAATAAATCGCAAAAATTAGACATTTTTCTGCAAGGATAATTGACGAAGATGACGGCGTTTAACAACGATTCTGACAAGATATTCGCCAGCAAACAAAACACCCATTGCGATATAAGCGACCACGCCGTTATAGATGCTCCACACCACCTGCGAGGCCCATAATGCGGTGATCAATGCCAGCGCACCGTTGATGACAAAAAAGCCACACCAAACCTGTGTCACCCGACGCATATACACGATTGCATAGGCGGGAAGCTTTGGATCGGTCAAGCGCGCCATGCGCTCAATAATCGATGGCGGTACTGCCAGGCTATAACCAAACGCGCACAACATGCCGATATTGACGATGACCGGATACAGTTTCAGCGGCAACAGCGCGTTGCTCCAGATCGCGATAGCAGCAAGCAGCAATACTGCAATGATCAACCAACGGCTTGCCTTACTCAGTTTCAGTGTCGGTAGCCTGATTACCGCAGCCAGTATTAATAGTAGTGCCAGCACACGCGGTGCAACCAGACCGTGGCCTAACCAGATTGCCAGCGGATAAGATAACGTGATGAGCACACTGAGCACTCTGAGCGCTGCCACGAAGGTTGGCGACATGCAAGACTCGCGTGAAAAAAAACGTTTTATTTTGTATCCTCGGCCAACAATACTGCCACGGCATCAACTACGTTCTGAACCGTACGGACTGCTTTAAAAACTTCTGGCTGCAAACGCTTGCCGGTGAACTGCTTAAGCTTTACCACCAGATCAACGGCATCAATGCTGTCGATATCAAGATCGGTATACAAGTTAGATTGTGGCGTCACGCTAGTCTTATCGATCTCAAACATATCGTGTAAAACGTCCACTACCCATAGGTAAATTTCATCTTTAGTCATTGCAATCGCAGCTGCATTATTCAAATTCGTCAAACCCGTCATCTCACACCTTATTTATTTCTGTTGCTGGAAATCATCGCAGCCAGTGCGCGTACCGAAGCAAAATGGTTGCGCGTTTCCGCTGAATCTGCTGGTAATGAAATGCCGTAGCGCTTCTGAATAGCCACCCCAAGTTCAAGCGCGTCAATCGAGTCCAGCCCAAGTCCATCGACAAACAAAGGCGCATCGGTTTCGATATCGGCCGGTGTAATATCTTCGAGCTGTAAGACATCAATGATGACTTGCTTCACCTCATCTTCAAGCTGCTCCATAACATGCACTTTCTTTTCTAAAATAATTCTGCAAATAAGCAGTTAAATGTCTTGCCGCCAACGTTTCGTGACCCTCACCACCAGCAGCAGCAACGAAGGCGTACACGTCGATATCTTCTTTTACTTCAATGCTGAAATATGGCGTCACCGGCGACACCTGCCACCATTTTTCGCCTTTTACCAGAGTCAGTGGAAAACAGCGGATGACTACCGGCGTCACGTTTGACAAATTGCGCACAGCAATGTTGGCCGCACCACGCTTGAGAATAATCGGCCCGTCTGTGCGCGTTCCCTCAGGGAAAATAATCAGATTGTTGCCGCGCCGCAAAGAGACAATGCAATCGTCCACCAAGTGAGCGCCGGAATCGTTACTGATATAGCCAGCCGCCTGCACCGCACCTCTGGTAAATGGATTTTTCAAGAGGCCGCTTTTGACAATACAATCAGCGCCCTTCACAAAAGCCATCAAAAATACGGTATCCATCAGGGTCGGATGATTGGCCAAAATGAGCAAGCCTTGCCGCTGCAATCGCTCCAAACCGGTAATGTCGTAGCGCAAAACACCCAGGCCACGCAGTAATCGAATGAATGCTTGAAACGCCACCAGAATCATTTGACGAACCAGTAACACCCTTGGTCGATGCTCTCTGACAAACATTCTCAACAATGGAAACACCACAAAACCCATCAGCAATCCCGCGCAACCAAAGAGCAAAAAACACAATCCGGTTGCAGCAACCCGCCAACAGCGGCTCAGTCTATTGAACATCGCAACGCCAGCTCCAACGACGATTCCCAACTACCCTATGCAATTCAGAATCTTGTCGTAGTTGAAAACGTAAGACATCAAGCCCGGCCGGTTGCTTCAATACCACTCCAGAGACGCCACATTCTTCGACAGAATGACTTATCTGATCCTCGTTCAGGGCCCAACTTAATGAGTAGGTATTGGCAGCATTTTTATCCATAGACTGAAGTAACCAGGCCCAGGCAAATGGCTGATCCTCACAATCCTGAAATGCACAAAACGCATCTGGCAATAAACCATCGTAGACCACCAGCAAAACCTTATCTGCGCCATCTGCAAGCAAACCGCAGGCTTCAATGACCGCGTGTTCGACGCCACTATCACCCGCAGACAGAGCACTATGATTAGCCTGATCCTGACGCGCAATCGATAACAAACCAGCGGTAGCGTTATGTACAGAGAGACTAAAAGCGGTGGGAGACAACGGCACTTCCTGCACCAGGTCTTGCAACAAAGCGACCGAGCGGACACATTCACCATGCCGCGAAGAAAACACGGACGGAACTGCATTGCGCTCTTCAGGCGATTTTTCAAGACAGCGATAAGCAACTTCCAATGCCATCTTGCCAATAAATCCGGCACGCCGCCGTAACATTGCTGGCATCGCCACTACCGGCGCATCGATCATGCCCTCAATTAAGAAAGGGCGACGCGCCCATGCGTGCCAGTCAGCGGCGGTCTCCAAACCGGGCGCCCATGCGGCCTGCGCTGCGATTGAAAATTGAATTGCGTTCATGGCTTGATCGCGGCTGATTTCATTGATTTTCCAACACCCATTGATCAATCAGATTCTATAAACGGCAACCAATTCAGGAAGTTAAACCGGCTTGATTCACATATTTTGCGCGGCATTATATCCTAAATGCCATGCCCAATCCGGACATCCCGAGGGGCTTACACTATCTTTTTAAAATGAAAAGGCAACACTTAATAAACGCCATTTTGTGCCACAGAGACGCGTGTAATCTTGTGTTTTCCAATCGAAATCACTGTCTTAATTATTCGACAATTCAAATCAAAAATCAAAGAAAACAACACAAAATTACATTACGGCAGTTGGACCGGCACGAGTGTGCATTTTTCCAGCTGTCTGGTAAGGCGCGAAAGACTAATTCTGTAAGGGGAGCCGGAAAAACAAGCAATCGAGCCCACCCCGCAGATGACTGTATCGATTGATGAAATAGTCAATTTAATCAATCACTTATCGGCAACTTGAAGCGAACAACTGTCATTATCAGGATTATCCTTTGCGCTTTGGATAACCCTCGGCAGTAATTCGCTCCCAAACCGTAGTCTTTTCTTCTTCGGTCATAAAAACCCAATGCGCGACTTCGTTCACCGTACGACCACAACCGCGACAGACATCATCGAAAGTGGTCGAACAAACAGCAACGCAAGGGGTATCGGGGCGTTCCCGGAGATAATCTGACATGCAAACCTTGCTAATAATAAATAGAGATGATGGCGGGAGAAATAGTAGAAGAAGTAGAAGATGACGATCAGATGAAATCTTGCTAAAAGAAAATATCAGCATCAAAAGATAGCTATCCATTTTCCTAAAGGATCAATTCTATAACAGGCAATAGTGCATGTATCTCAGAAAATTCTTAAGCTAGCAAACAAACAGGTTGCTGTGGCTACATGCGTCGCATGCCATTGTTGCCGCTCCTTGCCGTAGCGCGCTACGTCGTGTCGCAGCGCCCAGACACGTAACGCCTGCCGCGCGTTCGCGCTCCCAAATCATATGTGAACAGGCCCTAAAGCAGGCAAAACCAACTCAACGCCGCACCTCAACCGTATCGCTACTCCTGCGATGCAAGCCAGTCAACCAATCCCGCTGCGCAAAAACCTCTCGCTCGATCACCATCAATGCCGCCCTTTTATGCGGAAAATCAAATTCCCGCAAGTAAGCAAAACCGTATTGTTTTAAATAATCAATCATGCGCGCGTTGTCTGCCCGCGGCTCGCACACCACCGCCTGCGTGCGCGGATCATCGAGCATCACGTAATGCACCAGCGAACTCAGCCACGCCGCAATATAGTGTGGACCACGCGCCCACTCTTCACCCACCAGCATATGCAATCCACGATCGTAATCAGTGGCAGCATAAAAAGGCGCAATACGATCCTCTTTCGCCCAATACACCTCAAAATAACCGAATGGTTTATCGTCCAGACTACCGATCAATGGATGAATATGCGGGTCGGCTAATGCCGTGGCAATAAAAGCGCTGTGTTTATCGAGATCGCCGTCCTCCTCCCAAAACGCCGCCACCCGTGGATTATTCATCCAACGATGCACATGCTCCAGATCGGTATCTGGATTAATCCTGCGTAAGCTCAGCCACTGATCCAGCCAGGGAATAAAGCGGCGATACACCACCGCTGCCTCAGGTTGCGGCGGACGGCGCGGATGGCGTTTGCCGTTACTGATCAGGTAGGCCAGCGGATAACCGGCGCTTGAGCGGCCTTCGATCCATAAATCCGGCTGCTGCAAAAAACATTCGCGCTTCAATAAGGTATCACCGGCAAAGTCAGTCACCGCAAGACCGCTTTGCAAAAGCAAAGGCAAACACTGCTTATAGTCCGAAACATCCAGCTGTAACGTCGTCAGTGCTGCCTCTGCCCCAAACAACACATTGAGCGCGCCAAGCACCGACTGGCGCAGTGCCGTTGCATCCGATGCATTGAGTGCCGTCAACATAGCGCTGCGGATCACACCTTTGGATTCCCCTAACAACAATTGCAGCGTCAAACCACCATCGAGCCGCACAGAAAGCGTATTGCCATCCAATGCAACATGCAGATGCGGCCCATCCGTCATCTGCATCTCAAAACAGTTAACCGCCGCCTCATTGGCGAGCGCATGATTGATGTTCATATTATTTTCCTTATGTAATTTCAGCACGACGACATACCCTTCTCAACAGCAAATACAGCAGCAAATTCCGCAGCAAGTTCGGTAATAGTTTGATGAAGAAATAAATCAGCAACGCCAAGCGCCATACCCTGCCGACGTGCACCGGCGACGACCGCCAGAGCAAGCAGCGAAGAACCACCTAGCGCGAAGAAATTATCGTGACGACCAATAACAGTCACGCCTAACACCCGCATCCATAATTGCGTCATCGTCGCTTCCCATTGAGGATGCAATGACATCAAAGCCGGTGCAGGCAGATTTGTATCAGGGATATATTGTATCTTGGCAGCCAATCGCATCGGACCTGACGTAACAGCAAGCGCACTATCGGACGCCGCCACTAATGCAGCAAGCAAGCGTGGATAGTCATCCCGCAGCCCCTGTGCAAAATCCGCATCCACTCTGTCAACAGCATAAGAAAAAGCCCCACGCACAGCACCGTTTTGATCCTCTGCAACATCGAACTCAAGATCAAACACAACCTTGCGTCGCGGCACAAAAAACGCATCAATGTGAATGCCCGGCAAACCCGTAAAACTCTCCCTGTCAGGACGCATAAAGTTATACAGCACCTGAAACAAGGGGTTGCGACCGAGTTTGCGCTGCGGGCGCAACTCCTCCACCACGGCCCCGAACGACAATCCGGCATGCGCCTGCGCACCCAGCAAAGTCTCCCTGACCGCCTTGATGAGCGCCATAAAATCCAACCCCGGATCGATCCGCGCACGCAGCACTTGCGGATTCAAAAACAACCCGACCAGCGCCTCCGTTTCGACCCGATCCCGGTTTGCTGACAGAATCCCGATGCAATGATCAGCCTGCCCGGTATGCCGATAAAGCAAAGCATGGAAAGCAGCCTGTAGCAGCATCGACAAAGTCGCCCCACAATCTTGCGCAAGACTGCGTGCGCGACTGACCAGCCCGGCCTCTAAGGCAAACAACAATTGCTCCCCGCGCATACCCGGCAATCGGGGTGCATCGTCTGGCGCAGGCAATATCAACGCAGCAGCATCGTTTAACTGAGCACGCCAATAAGCGCGTTCAGCAGTATCGGTAACGTGATGCAGAGCAGACCCACGCTGCCAGTGCGCATAGTCTGCATAGGTGATCCCCAGCACAGGCAAGGCGACCATTGCGCCCTGCTGATGGCCACGATAAACCGCCATCAATTCATCAAATATCAGGCCACAACTCCAACCGTCGGCGACGATATGATGCATCGTCAACAGCAACACATGATCGTCCGGCGCGATCTGAATCAAGCGCACACGCAATAGCGGCCCTGTTTCCAGATTGAACGGTTGCATAGCCTCGGCCTCGCCCAACATGAGTGCAACCGCCTCCCGCTCGGCATGCGGCCAGCGCGAAAGCGCGACGATATCTATCGCCACTGATGCAGCCGCATCGATCAACTGCATGGCAACGCCATCATCCCCACACGGAAAGCTAGTACGCAACGCCGCATGCCGCGTCACCAACGCATCAAAAGCCGCCTGCAAAGCAGTCACATCAAACGCACCACGCCACCGACGGGCGCTGGCAATATTCCAGCCGCAGTCAGCAGGATCAAGCTGCCACAGCAACCACAAACCCTGCTGTGCAAACGACAGCGGCGCACGCGTAGTAGCGGTGCGGCGTGGAATCGGAATAAGCTCAGCGCGACGACCTTCACCCACAACCCGTGCCGCAAACTCGCCCAATACCGGCGTTTGAAACAGCATCCCCAGTGGCACAACCAGGTCCATCCGACTCCCGATGCGTGCACATATTTGCGTCGCCAGCAAAGAATGCCCGCCCAGTGCAAAAAAGTGATCATCGAGGCCAACGCGCTCCAGTTTCAACACTTCCGCCCAGATCGCCGCCAATGTGATTTCAGTTGAACTTTGCGGGGCGCGATAGACCTCATCGCCCTGTCCTTCCGATGTCGGCACAGGCAATGCGCGACGATCCAATTTGCCGTTGGCCGTCACCGGCATCTGCGCCAACACCAGCCATTGCGACGGCACCATGTAGTGCGGCAAGCGTTGCCCTAGTTGCTGCTTAAGGAGCAGCAGATCAACGCCATCGGCCACCAGATACGCCACCAATTGCGCATCCGCGCCCTCACCCTGCACCAGCACCGCCGCTTCACGCACGCCGGCACAGGCCAATAATTGCGCCTCGATCTCACCCGGCTCAATGCGCAAACCGCGCAATTTAACCTGATGATCCAGACGCCCCAGATAATCCACGCTACCGTCCGCACGCCAGCGCGCGCGGTCGCCGGTGCGATACAAGCGACCGCCTGCACTGAATGGATCGGGGATAAAACGCTCCGCCGTCATCGCGGCCCGGGCGTGATAACCCCGCGCCAACAACGGGCCACCTACATACAATTCGCCCGCCACGCCCAGCGGCAACGCATTGAGCGCCGCATCCAACACATATACCGAGCGAGCGCCCACGGGTGTACCAATCGGCAGATACGCGTTGTCCTGCCATTGCGCCGGATCGGTGTCGGCATCGGTGATCCACAACATCGGTGAGATCACCGTTTCAGTCGGCCCATAACCATTGATCAGCGTCGCCGGAGCAAAGACCCGGCGCACCATGTCAAAGTGCTCACAGGAGAGCGCCTCCCCACCAAACGCCAGCACCCGCAACTTGACCGGGCAGGCTTGCGCAGCTTCAGCCAATTGCACCAGATAACTCGGCGGAAACGCCGCCACCGTGACACCGTGGCGCGCCATCTGGTTGCAGGTTTGGACCGGACTCCACAAGACCGGATCGGTAATGATCAATCGTGCGCCAAACAGCAACGGCATCAACCAATATTCATGCGCCAGATCAAAATTGATCGATGCAAAATGCAGCACTCGATCGGTTGCACGCATCCGATAACGCTCACCGATTGCCTGACAATGACGCGCCAGCGGACCGTGCTCAACGGTCACCCCTTTCGGCTGACCAGTAGAACCGGAGGTATAAATCAGATAAGCGCTTTGCGCCGGATGAATCACCACATCGGGCGCAAGATCGCTCAGATCTGCACGATCATCGTCCACATACAACGTGGTCAACTCAGGCAAGCGCCCAGCCAGCTCCCGCTGCGTCACCAAACGCTGCACACCCGCATCAGCCACCATAAAAGCCAGCCGCTCTGCCAGATAACCGGGGTCCAGCGGCACAAACGTCCCGCCGCTTTTAAGAATCGCCAGCAAGCCAATGATCATCTCGGGCGAGCGTTCAATACTGATACCGACCCGTACCTCCGCACCGACCCCACTGGCAATCAACGCATGCGCTAACCGGTTGGCACGCAGTTCAAACTCGCCCCAACTCAGCGTGCGCTCGCCCTGAATAAGCGCGATGTCGCAAGCTTGCCACTGCGCCGCCAGCGCAACATGGATCGGTACAAAGGGAGCAAGCGGCATTCCCGCGGCAACGTTCCAGTGAGAAATCCGGGCCCGCTCAACCGGGCTAAGCAGCACCAATTGATCAAGCGCCAGATCAGCACTATGCGCAACCTGCTCCAACAGCGCCAGAAAATGCGCCGTCAGCCGCACTATCGTCGCCGCATCAAACAACTCCGATGCATACACAAAAGCCCCGAACAGCATACCGTCGGCACGTTCTTCGGTAGACAGCGTCAGATCAAACTTCGCCACCGGATTGCCTTCCGAAACTTCCTCGACTATCAACCCGCTCCACTGCGGCGTAGCGCCACGTTTCTGATGATTCGCCATGACTTGAAACAAGGGATGATGGCTAGCGCTACGCCCTTCTTGCAGCGCCTCCACCAATTGTTCAAACGGTAAATCCTGATGCGCCTCGGCCCCCAGCAGCGCCTCTTTCAGTTCTGACAGCAGCGCCGAAAACGCTTGCTGACCATGCGGGCAAGTCCGCACCACCAAGGTATTAATGAAGAAACCAATCAGCGCCTCGGTTTCCGCACGATGGCGTCCGGCGACAGGCACGCCTACCCGGATATCCCCCTGTCCGCTATAGCGATACAGCAACGCTTTAAAGCTGGCGAGCAGCACCATAAATAGCGTCACCCCCTGCTCTCTGGCCATGGCGCGCAAGCGTTCCGTCAACCCCGCAGAGACGTTAAAAGTATGGCGTGCGCCTTGTCCCGATAGCGTCGATGGCCGTGATCGATCGGTCGGCAAGTTCAGCGCAGGATGCGTCCCGCCCAAGGTTTTTTGCCACCAACAACGCTGCCGCTCTGCCTCCCCCGCCTCCAGCCAGCGACGCTGCCAGAGTGCAAAATCGGGATATTGAATCGGTAATGGTGCGCGCGAAGTCCAGTCTTCATCAGCATCGCTGCCTGCGCTGGCAGACTGCCGATACCCCTCAGCCAGTTCGCGCAACAGCACCCCGGACGACCAGCCGTCAGAGACAATATGATGCGCAGTGAGCAGCAATAAATGCTGATCGGTACTGCACCGCATCAACATCACTCGC
>NZ_JBRIIQ010000123.1:0-1767 GCF_052976905.1 Glaciimonas sp. GG7
TCTATGCCGAGTACCACGGACAAGCACGAATCGATCTTGGGATCATCCCTTGCAATTGGGGGCGCTGGGTGTGACTGGTTCACCAGCGGCGAACGCGTTGGCCGATCATGCTGATGTGGTGATTTCGGTAGGCAGTCGCTTGCAGGACTTTACGACCGGATCGCATTCTTTGTTTGCGCAAGCGGCCTTGATTAGCATCAATGTCAATGCCTGCGATGCGATGAAATGGCATTCCACTGAGATGGTGTCGGACGCTGGTTTGGGCTTGGCTGCGTTATCACGCGAACTCAAGGACTGGTGTGCCAGCGCGGCCTGGACGACAGAGGCGAACGAGCAAGCCCAGGCGTGGCGGGCGACGGTGAGCGCGATTACCAATCGACGCGAAGTTGCCTTGCCAGCCCTGCCTTATGACGGCGAGGTAATCGGTGCGGTGCAGCGTTCGGCGCAAGACTCGACGACTAATGACATCGTGGTTTGTGCAGCCGGAACCTTGCCAGCCGAGCTCCACAAACTCTGGCGCACAGTTATGCCGGGCGGGTATCACGTTGAATACGGTTTTTCCTGCATGGGCTATGAGATTGCCGGTGCGCTGGGCGTGAAACTGGCGAAGCCCGAGCGGGAGGTCATCGTGATGGTCGGCGATGGCAGTTATTTGATGATGAATTCCGAAATCGCGACATCCGTGATGATCGACAAAAAGCTCATTATTGTGGTGCTGGACAATCGCGGTTACGGCTGCATCAACCGGCTGCAACAGGCGTGCGGCGGCGCACCCTTTAACAACATGCTGGAAGATTGCTTGCAAGCCGGATCGGGCGCGCCGCAGATTGATTTTGCCGCGCACGCCAGAGCGTTGGGCGCGTTGGCGGAAAACGTCAAAACGATTCCTGAGTTGGAAGCGGCCATGCAACGGGCGCGTGCTGCGGATCGTACTTATTTAGTGTGTATCGATACGGACGATAAACGCACCACGGAAGACGGCGGCTGCTGGTGGGAAGTGGCGGTGCCGGAAGTTTCGGCGCGGGCCTCGGTGCAACTGGCGCGTGAGCAGTATGAGCAAGCGCAATTAAGCCAAAAAATTTAACCGGACTTCCGCAAAATCGCTCCAGCGGCGTTATCTCTCCTAGCCGTACATTCGTACTGTCTTCGTCAAGATGCCTTGCTGGAACAATTTTTCGAAAGTCCTTACTGAATAGGAACTATCGTGGCTAAACCATTTAACGTAAAAATTGGCATCAACCCAATCTCCTGGATGAACGACGATCTGCCGTCATTGGGCGGCGAGACGCCGTTGGAAGTCGCGCTGTCAGAGGGCGCGCAGATTGGCTATCGCGGCTTTGAGCTGGGGAATAAATTTCCGAAAGAACCGGCTGCGTTGGCTGCCGTTCTGGGTAAATATTCGCTGGAATGCGTGTCAGGCTGGTATTCAGGACGGCTGGCGACGGGGTCGGTCGAGGATGAAATTGTCGCCGTCGCGTCGCATCTGCGTTTGCTGGCCGAAAACGGTGCCACGGTGATGGTCTATGGCGAAGTGGCGAATGCGATTCAGGGACGGCCCGAGCCGCTGTATAAGCGTCCGCAATTTGCCAGCGCTGCGCAGTGGCAGGAATATGCGGACAAGTTGACCGCCTTTGCAGCGCACACGCTGGCGCACGGCGTGCGCCTGTCGTATCACCATCACATGGGCGCGTATGTGGAGACCCAGGCCGATGTCGATCAGTTGATGGCGTTGACGGGCGATGCGGTGGGGCTGTTGTTTGATAGCGG
>NZ_JBRIIQ010000124.1:0-8301 GCF_052976905.1 Glaciimonas sp. GG7
TCCGACTCAGTAGTTCTATGCCGAGTACCACGGACAAGCACGAATCGATTTTGATGTGTTAGTCAATGGCGGAACAGTACGTACGACCATCGATGACGGCGTTAAAGCATTGGCATTAGCTGAGGCCGCAACCTTGTCATGGCGTGAAAACCGTACGATAGATTTAACCAAATGAGCGCCCAACCGATAATCAGAGTCGGTATCGTCGGACTCGGTCGACTGGGACGGCGACATGCTGAGAACCTGTTACGGCATGTTCCCGGCGCCACGTTGGTGGCGGCTGTCAGTCCGCTGGAAAGCGAACTGACATGGGCGAAAGAGACGCTGGGGATAGCGCACCTGTATCAGGATTACGCGGCATTACTCGCGCACGACGGACTGGATGCGGTCTTTTTGGTCACCCCAACTTCGTTACATCCCGACCAGATTATTCAAGCCTTGCGTGCCGGCAAGCACGTGTTTTGCGAGAAACCATTGTCGCTCGAACTCGATGATTGCCGTCGCGTCAATGCGGAGGCAGCCTTGCATCCGCAACTCAAAGTGATGATCGGTTTTGTTCGGCGTTTCGATGCCAGCTATCAGGCCGCCTATAAAAGAATCCAGTCGGGCAGTATCGGTCAGCCGTTTATGGTGTATTCGCAAACCTGTGATCAACTTGATCCGGATGGATTTTTCGTCAAATTTGCACCCACCAGCGGCGGTATTTTTCTCGATTGCAGCGTGCACGATATCGATTTAGCACGCTGGCTGCTAGGCAATCCAAAACCGATACGCGTCTTTGCCAGTGGCACGATTGCTGTACATCAGGATTTGCAAGCGTTCGGCGACGTCGATAACGGTGTGGCGATTTGCGAGTTTGAAAATGGCCGCATTGCCACCTTTTATACCTCGCGTACTATGCCACACGGACATGAAACGGTGACTGAAGTCACTGGCACGGCAGGGCGGTTGACGGTAGGGCGCAACCCGCGTCAGGATCGACTGGAAATTGCGGACGCGAGCGGTATTCGCAATGAATGTACGCCGACTTTTTTCGAACGGTTTGAACAAGCTTTTCTGAACGAAGCGGCTTATTTTGTTGACGCCATCCGCAATGATGCAACGTTGAGCCTGACGCTCGATGATGCGACCGAGGCGACCCGGATTGGGATTGCTATGCGGGAGTCGTTGTTATCGAAGTTGCCGGTGGCGCTGTAAGCTAACGTACCAGCCAGGTTGGTCTGATTACTCGGACCAACCTGCATTGCATCTATTCGTCATACCCATCAATAGCACTCGTTTCTTCCACATTCAACTCCAACCGATACGCCAGCGCGATAAACAATGCCTGGCATAAACACATTGCGTTGGTCAGCGAGCGGAATGCAAAGGCGCTGCCTTCCTTGACCGTCAATGCCACCGTCGCCTGTTTCGCCAGCGGACTGAGCTGGCTGTCGGTAATCACCAATGTCTTGGCCAGACGATGCTGCGCCAGTCGTACGCATGTCTGGGTTTCTTTGCCGTAGGGCGTAAAGCTGATGGCGATCATGACATCATTCTTGCCGATACTGCGGCATTGCTCGCGGAACATCCCTCCCTGGCCCGACAAAAGATGGACGCGTTTGTTTGTGTGCTGCAGCGCGTACACGATATAGGCGGCGATAGGGAAGGAGCGGCGCACACCGATGACGTAAATATTTTCTGCCTTAAGCAACAGTTTCACGGCGTCCTCAAATCTGGCTTCATCCAATCCACTCAACAGCTCGTCCAGACCACTACGGCTGGCATCAATGAATTCACGTGCCATCGCACCGCTAGTCAACGGTGAGGCTTTGGTTTCGATCAGTTGCCGGATGCGTTGCTGATAGTTAGGCGATGGCCCGGTTTGCGCTGTGTAAGCGTCGCGGAATACTGCCTGCATTTCGCTAAAACCACTGAATCCGAATTGTTTGGCAAAGCGAACGATGGCCGAGGGTTGGACATCGCAATGCTCGGCGATGTCGCTGATGCGCTCTACCATCAAGCTGGTTCGGTGCTGTTCAACATACTTTGCGATGATTTTTAGCTGCTTGGAAAGCGTGGCGTATTTGTCGGCAATTTGCAGCATCAGTTGATCGACGGTAGCGGTTTCTGCCATGGTATTTCCTCGTTGGTTCTTGTTAATTACTGGATAGTAGTTACCACGCAATTATAAAGATAATTAATAAAGATAGATTTACAATTGAAAATTAAATTCCAAATTAAATCTATTTTGAAAAAAATGTTGCATTGTTGTTTCGCATGTTCTATTGTTAAGTGCGGATCAGATAAAAAATGCTGATTACGCAGAGCTCACACGGGATCACACCTTAAAGTTCGGACAAAATAACATTGGAGATTAACAACATGCAACGAAATACAGGTAAGCGCTTGGTCAAGGCCTTAACGGTAGCAACATTGGCTACTTTGGCGATGTCAGCGGTATCGGTCAATATAGCCTTTGCCGCGAACGAGAAATTTGTACTTATTAGTCATGCGCCGGATTCTGACTCTTGGTGGAACACCATCAAAAATGCCATCAAGCAAGCCGGTGAGGATTTCAATGTCACGGTCGATTACCGCAATCCGCCAAATGGTGATTTGGCCGATATGTCGCGTTTGATCGAGCAAGCAGCGGCACGTAATTACGACGGCGTGATTGTCAGTATTGCTGACTTCAGCGTGCTGAAAAAAGCCATGCTCAATGTCACTGCGAAAAAAATCCCATTAGTCACCATCAATTCCGGAACAGAGCAACAAAGCGAAGAACTCGGTGCGATCATGCACGTCGGTCAGCCTGAATACGCCGCAGGCAAGGGCGCGGGCGAAAAGGCTAAAGCCGCTGGTATCAAATCCTTCTTGTGCGTCAATCATTACGCGACTAATCCATCCTCGTTCGAACGTTGCCGTGGTTTTGCCGATGCGATTGGCGTTGACTACAAAAAAGCGACGCTCGATGCCGGTCAGGATCCGACTGGGATAGAAAGTAAAGTCAGCGCTTATCTACGCAACAATCCGGGTACGCAAGCGGTGCTAGCGCTTGGTCCCGATTCTGCCGGGCCTAGCCTGCGTGCTTTGCAAAAAATGGGTCTCAAAGGCAAAATGTGGTTTGCGACCTTTGATTTGTCAGATGAGATTGCCAAAGGGATTCAAGACGGCTCGGTACAGTTTGCGATTGATCAGCAACCCTACTTGCAAGGTTATATCCCGGTTGCCGTTCTGGCCATCATGACGCAGTCCCACACCACTGATATGGCGACGATTCAAGCCAAACTGAAAGCCAATCCAAAGTTTCAGGCGCGTCTGGCCGAATATGGACTGGCTCCGATTTACGGTCCCCGTAATATCAGCTCCGGCCCTGGCTACATCACCAAAGATAATATTGATAAAGTCCTTAAGTACGCAGGCCAATATCGTTAATTTTCCCTCTTTGACTGCATCTATTTGATGTTTTGCGATCGTCCGTAATGCGCACAAGCGTACATGGCGGACGATCAAAATAGCAGTTTAATGTCGTATCAAAAAAGTGCCTGTCCGACGTGCATTGACCGGCCACTAATTAGTAGCTAATAAGTAAAATAAGCAGGAGATATTTCATGAATTCACATAGCATACGTGCTCAAAAAGTCACGCCTGTCGTTGCCACTGCCGCTGACGATTCAGCGGCAAAAAATAATCTTAAACCGGATGAACGGGTCCGCTCAGAAGGCGGTTTGAAACGGTTTCTGGGACGTCCGGAATTCGCCTCGCTAGCCGGTGTTGTTTTGGTCTTCGTTATCTTTGCTCTCACAGCCGGCGACTCCGGCATGTTCAATCTCGACGGTATCGTCAACTGGATGCAGGTTGCAGCCTATCTGGGCTTGATCGCTATCGGCGCTTGCATGTTGATGATCGCTGGTGAGTTCGATTTGTCGATCGGTTCGATGATTGGTTTTGCTGGAATGATGGTGGCGATTCCGACTGTATATTTTCATTGGCCGTTCTGGCTGGCAGTGATCTTTGCCTTTGCCGGATCGATGGCGCTGGGTTGGTTAAACGGCTATCTGGTCATCAAAACCCGTTTGCCATCTTTTATCGTCACGCTGGCGTTTCTATTTATATTGCGCGGCTTGACCCTGGCCCTTTCGATTATGTTTGCAAACCGTACTATCGTCAGTGGCGTGGGTGAATATGCCGCCAAAGACTGGCTCGGTAGTTTGTTGTTTACCGGTGTAGTCGGACATGATTTGTTCCACTGGATGGCGCACCAAGGCTGGATCGCCACCAGTGATGGCAGTGCTCCGTTGGTTGCAGGCATTCCAAAAGTGATTATCTGGTGGATCGCGCTGGCGATTATTGCCAGCTTTATTTTGGCACGTACCCGTTTCGGTAACTGGATTTTTGCCGTCGGCGGTGACGCCAACGCTGCCAAGAATGTTGGCGTACCAGTGCGTCGCGTCAAAATTATCTTGTTTGTATTTACCGCATTTTGTGCCTGTCTTTTCGCAGTATTGCAGGTCGCCGATGTTGGCTCCGCTGCTGCTGACCGCGGCTTACAAAAAGAATTTGAAGCGATTATCGCGGCTGTTATTGGCGGCGCATTGCTGACTGGCGGTTACGGCTCGGTTATTGGAGCGTGTTTTGGCGCGTTGATATTCGGTGTAGTACAGATCGGTATCTCATACACCAATCTCAATTCCGACTGGTTCCGGGTGTTTCTAGGCGTGATGTTGTTAGTCGCCGTTTTATTCAATAACTATGTCCGTCGCCGTGTGACGGAGGCGAGATAATCATGAGTGACACTATTCTGGCGTTAGAAAACGTTAGCAAATTTTTTGGTTCGGTCATCGCGTTACAAAACGTAACCTTACGGCTGAAAAAAGGCGAAGTTCATTGCTTGCTGGGTGACAACGGCGCAGGTAAATCAACTTTAATCAAAACTCTGGCTGGTGTGCATAAACCGTCTGAGGGTCAGTACTTGGTCGATGACAAACCGGTCTCATTCAACTCACCCAAAGAGGCGCTCGATGTCGGCGTGGCGACCGTTTATCAGGATTTGGCGTTAGTACCTTTGTTATCGGTTGCGCGGAATTTTTTCATGGGCCGCGAGCCGACTAAAAAAGTCTTCGGCATAACAGTCATGGATATGAAATACGCGGCTGAGACGGCCAGCCAGAAACTCGCTGAAATGGGCATCATGGTGCGTGATCCGCATCATGCTATCGGCACCATGTCCGGCGGTGAAAAGCAGTGTCTGGCGATTGCACGGGCGATTCATTTCGGTGCGCGGGTATTGATTCTGGACGAGCCAACCGCTGCACTGGGGGTCAAGCAATCGTTTAATGTACTCAAGCTCATTCATAAAGCACGCGAGCGTGGCATTTCGGTGATTTTCATCACCCACAATGTGCATCACGCGTATCCGATTGGCGACTCATTTACCTTGCTCAATCGTGGAAAATCGATGGGTACTTTTACCAAAGATAGTGTTTCCAAGGACGAGGTTCTGGACATGATGGCGGGCGGTGCAGAGATGCAGACGCTGATGAGTGAACTCGAAGGCATCACAGTATAAAAGGAAGTTTCATGACTACACCATTCAACACAGCGTCCTCCCTTTTCGCGCCAAATCGGCCCCGCGACATTATTTGTCTGGGCCGTCTTGGAGTCGATTTGTACGCCCAACAAGTTGGCGCACGGCTTGAGGATGTGACCAGCTTTGCCAAATACCTCGGTGGCTCTTCCGCCAATATCGCTTTCGGCTGTGCGCGGCTGGGCTTGAATGCGGCCATGCTGGCGCGGGTCGGCAATGAACATAACGGACAGTTTTTGACCGAGGCGCTCGCCGCCGAAGGTTGTGATGTCAGCCAGATCAAAATCGATCCCGAGCGACTCACAGCGATGGTGATGTTGGGTCTGAAAGATAAAGAAACATTTCCCCTGATTTTCTACCGCGAGAATTGTGCCGACATGGCGATTGCGGAAGAGGATATCGACGAAGCGTTTATCGCATCGAGCAAAGCCTTGCTCATTACCGGAACCCATTTTTCGACCGAAAAAGTGCATCGCACCAGTAGCCTGGCGCTGGATTATGCACGGCGCAATAACGTGCGCACGGTGCTCGATATCGATTACCGTCCGGTGCTGTGGGGCTTGACCGCGAAAGGCGACGGCGAAACCCGCTTCATCGCCGACCATAGCGTGACGGCGCATTTGCAAGGGATTTTGCCGAAGTTCGATCTGGTCGTCGGCACCGAAGAAGAGTTCATGATCGCCGGTGGCGGCGCCGATATCATCGCCTCGCTACAAGCAGTGCGGGCAGTCAGTGCGGCCATGTTGGTGGTCAAGCGCGGGCCGCTGGGCTGCGCTGTTATCCGGGGCGAGATTCCTGTGAGTCTGGATCGTGCTTTCAATTATCAGGGCGTACAGGTGGCGGTCTTAAATGTGCTCGGCGCTGGCGATGCGTTTCTGTCGGGCTTTCTGAAAGGCTGGTTGACGGGTGCTGATGATGAGACTTGCTGCCGATACGCGAATGCGTGCGGTGCGCTGGTAGTCTCGCGCCACGCTTGTGCACCGGCGATGCCGACTCCTGTTGAGCTGGATTATTTCCTTGCTAATAGCGAGCGTTTGCAGCGCCCCGATCTGGATGCGCATTTAACCCGTTTGCATCGCGTGACAACACCGCGTCCGGTCTGGGATGAGGTCAATGTATTTGCCTTCGATCATCGGAATCAGTTTTTTGAGTTGGTGCGTGAGAGCGGCGTTGCCGAGTCGCGTATCCCGGCCTTGAAATGCTTGCTGGTAGAAGCTGTCGCACAGACCGAAGCGGCACTGAATTTACAAGGCAAGATCGGCGTGCTAGTCGATGATCGTTATGGTCAGGACGCACTCAATGCCGCGACTGGCCGTGGCTGGTGGGTGGGACGTGCAGCTGAAATGCCGTTGTCGAATCCGCTGACATTTGATTATGGCCGTTCGATTGGATCGCATTTAATTAACTGGCCGCGTGAGCAAGTCGTGAAGTGTCTGGTGCAATTGCATCCTGATGACGCGGTTGAGAACCGGTTGGAGCAAGAAGCACAGATACGCGCTTTGTATGACGCAGTACAAGTCAGCGGGCATGAATTGTTGTTGGAAATCATTCCGCCAAAATCAATGGCAAGCGCGGATAACACCGTGCTGCGGGCAATCAAGCGTTTGTACAACATCGGCATTTATCCTGAATGGTGGAAGCTGGAATCGATGTCGGCTGCGCAATGGACAGCCATTGATGGCTTGATTGCAGAGCGCGATCCGTATTGTCGTGGCGTGGTGTTGCTGGGATTGAATGCATCGGTCGAGCAGTTGGCGGCCGGATTTCTGGCCTCGAAAGACAGCACAACATGTCGCGGATTTATGGTCGGGCGGACGATTTTTCATGCCCCTGCACGGCGCTGGCTGCAAGGCGAGATCGATGATGCGACCTTGATTGCGGAAGTACGGGTGACGTTTGAGCAGTTGATCGGCGTCTGGCAAAAAAGTCGGAACAAACAAAATGTGGAGCAGGCAGCATGAGCAATGATGGCGGGACTGTTCGACTAACGATGGCGCAGGCGCTGGTGCGTTATCTGGCAGCATTGCGGATCGCCAACCCTGACGGTGAGGGTGAGCTTTCTTTATTTGGTGGCGTCTTTGCAATCTTCGGCCACGGCAATGTCGCCGGCCTGGGCGAGGCCTTGTATCAGCATCGCGAAGAGTTTCCAACGTATCGGGCGCATAACGAGCAGGCGATGGCGCATGCGGCGATCGGTTATGCCAAGGCAAATATGCGGCGGCGCATGATGGCTGTGTCCAGCTCAATCGGACCGGGCGCGACGAATTTGCTGACAGCGGCGGCGTTAGCCCATGTGAATCGCTTGCCGGTGTTACTGCTGCCGGGCGATATTTTCGTCTCGCGGCGGCCTGACCCTGTGCTGCAACAGCTTGAGAATTTTCAGGATGGCAGTGTGTCGGTCAATGATGCATTCAAACCGTTGTCGCGTTATTTCGATCGTATTTATTATCCTGAGCAGTTGCTGACCGCCTTGCCACGGGCGATTCAAGTGTTGACCGATGCGGCGCAATGCGGGCCGGTGACGTTGGCCTTGCCGCAGGATGTGCAGACGATGGCCTACGATTTTCCGTTGTCCTTTTTCAAGCCGAAACTGGTGACCTTCCGGGCGCAACCACCCGCTGAGGATCAGTTGCAGCAAGCGTTGGCGTTGTTGAAAACCGCCCGGCAACCGTTGATTGTGGCTGGGGGCGGGGATCGATTCGTGCTCGATGAACCGGGCGCTTAGAGAAGCT